>CANRHK010000023.1 GCA_947630395.1 uncultured Oscillospiraceae bacterium | reverse complement strand
CAGGGGATCAGCACCAGGGGGACGCCGCAGTCAAACATGAGCCTGGACGCGGCCATATCCTGCATCAGGTTGAACTCCGCCGCAGTTTTGAAGTGGAGGGGTTGGCCGCTGAGCCAGACAACTGTGATCTTATCCAGAATCTTCGGCTCCATGAGAATGGCGGAGGCCACGTTGGTAATGGCCCCAATGGCCAGCACATAGAGCCGGTCCCCCTCGGGCCGGGCCATGGCCCGGCGCACCAGATCCCGGGCGGCCTCGCTCTCCACCGGCGCTCCGTCCACGCCGATGTAGCGGTCAGAGCCCCGGAATACCCTCCCAGTGGGATTCTCCTCCATGAGGGAGAACAGGTTCAGAATTTCCTGATAGCTTTTTTCCATCCCTTCCGCCGGCGTACCCGCGTAGTGGGGGGACTTGGAGAGCATCTCCTCCGGCATCGGCATCAGCTTCAGCAGAGCTTTGCTGCAGAAGGGGGCGGCGTAGACGGCCTCCACATGTATCCGCTCCGGGGAACGGAGAGCCCAGGCGATGGCGAACTGATCGTCCACCTCGTTGTAGGCGTCGGTATCGATGACCACGTCCACCACCCCGTCGGGGAAGCGGAGGGCGGCGGTAATTCTGTCGCGGTCGATGAAATACGCTGACATATGCATTCCCTCCTACTTCGTCCCGGCTGCCAGCCCGGCAAAATGCTTTTTCGCCGCACGGCGGCGCTTGGCGTCGGCCAGGAACCGCTGGACGGTGGGCAGGGCCAGCACGGCGGTGAGAAACACGCCCAGGAAGATGTTTTGCAGGCTGTCGGGCCAGCCCAGGGCAATAATCCCGGTGAACATGACGCTCAGGCACAAGGAACCCAGGAAGATGCCCACGCTGTGCCGCACCAGGCCGGCCATGGAGATGCCGATAATGACAGCCATCATGGGCCGGAAGACCATGGAGGCGGAGGTCATCAGCTGGGAGTAACCCACGGCGCTGGAGTAGCAGGCGGACTGAATGGAGGCCAGCGCCAGGAACACGCTGCCCAGCACGTAGGTGCTGAATTTCACCCTCATTGGCTTGATGCCGATATTGCGGGCGATGAGCTCGTCGCTGCCCACCACCCGGGCCTGGGTGGCAATCTTGGTTTTCCGGTTGGCCACATCAAAGAGGACGGCAATGAGGGCCAGAATGATGAAGTTCCACGGGCGGGCCCCCAGGAAGAGCAAATTTTCCGGCGCCTTGATGTACTGGCCTGTGGAGATGTCCGGCAGCGCCTGGCCGCACCAGCGGACCAGATACACCGCGCCGATTTCAAAGACCATGAGGCTGCCGAAGGAGATAACGATGGAGGGGATCTTCAGCCCGGCGAACAGCCCGCCTACGATGGCGGACAGGAGCAGGGAGGACACCAGGGCAGCGGCGATCATCCCCACCACCCCGCCATAGTAGCCGCCCAAGCAGGCGCACATGCCGGAGAGGACCATGCGGGAGCCCACGGAGAAGTCCATGATGCCGCTGACGAAGCCGAAGTGGACGCCGTAGGCCACGATGGTGGGAACCACGGCCAGGGAGAGCATGGAGAGGATGGAGTCCAGATTGCCCACCCGATCCGGGATCAGAATCAGCAGGACCAGATACAGAGCCGTTGGGATCAGGCACGCTTTCAGAAGGTTCAGAAGCTTGCTTGTGACTTTGTTCATGCGTTGATGCACCCCTTTCATTTGGTTGCCGCACACGGAGCGCGGGGGAGGTCCGGGGTGGACGGTCCCCCGCGCTCATTTGATCACTGATTCAGAGATTTCGCCTGGGCGATGGAGAACTCGTCAGAGAAGGCCTGGATGTCCGCCAGATCCTTGCCCAGCAAGGTGTCGTACCATTTGTCGCCGCTCATGAGGGGCTTTTCCGTGTTCTCACAGTAGGCGTCATAGTCGGCGGCATCCTCGGGCGTGTAGATGTAGAGCATGTTGGTGTTGACCACATAGGGGGTCTTGTCCGTGTTGACGCCGCTAAAGTGGTTGATCATGCTGGCGCCGGCGAAGATGTAGTCCATCACCAGGTTGCCGCCCGCCACGATCTTCAGAGGTTTGCCCTCGCCCATGAACTCGCTCATGCCCGCGGCGATGTCGATCATGCCAATGGCCACCTTGTCGCTGAGGTTGTGGTTGGTGAGGGACTGGTTGGCGCCGGCCAGAGCGCCGGTGGTGATGGAGCCGCCCACGATGAAGATGCCGTCCACCTCGGGATAGGAGGAGATGATGCCCTCCACGGCGTTGCTGACGTCGCCTACTGTGGAGATGCCGCGGGTCTCGGTGAGAAGGGTCACACCCAGATCAGAGCAGGCGCTGGCGATGCCCTGGTCGCGGAGGTCGCCGTTCAGGTCGCCCTGGGTCAGGCCGATGACGGCCAGATTCTTCACGCCGTAGTCGGCGTTCAGCTGCTGGACGATGTTATAGGCCATCTGCTCTTCAGTGCAGTAGCAGTTGCCCACGAAGTTGGACTTGCTGAACACGTACTCCTTCAGGTCGGGGTCGGAAATCTGGCGGTTAGCCAGGAACCAATCCACGTCGTTCTCCTCAAAGAGGTCGGCCAGCAGGCGGATCGTGCCCTCGGAAAAGGTATAGGCGATGACACCGTCCACGCCCATATTGATCATGTTCTCATAGGTGGTCAGGAACCCCTGGTCGTCATAGCCGGCCAGCTCCACCTGGACCAGCTCCACGCCGGCGGTGTCGCACATGTCCTGGAGGGACAGCGTGGCGGCCTGGAAAGCGGTGGTGAGGGAGCCCAGGCTGAGGACGCCCAGACGGTAGGTCTTGTCGGACTGAGAGGGACCGCCGCCCTGGTCGTTCTGACCGCCGCCGTCGGACTGGCCGCCAGCGTTGGGCGAATTGCCGGAATTGGACTGATTGCCGCCGCACCCGGCCAGCAGGCACAGAAGCATGGAGAGCGCTAGGAGCACAGACAGTAGCTTTTTCACTTGTTTTTTCCTCCTGAATTTTTCGTTTTAAAATAGTATTGGGACCTATTGGGACGCTTACTTGATGATGGCCGTGTTCTTCCGATCAAAGGACAGCGCCACGGCGACGATAAAGATGATGCCCTTGATGAGCTGCTGGAGCTCGGAACCCAGGCCGATGAGGACCAAGCCGTTGGTGACCACGGCCATCATCAGCCCGCCCACGATGACGGCCCGGAATTTGGAGGACCAGCCGCCGGAGAAGGGGATGCCGCCCAGCAGGAGGGCCAGCATGGTGTTGATTTGTGTACCAGCCCCCGATGAGGTGGCTGCGCTACAGGTCCGCACAAGGGTGAAGAGGGCCAGGATGCCGCAGGAGAAGCCGCAGATGAGGAAGGGGATGATTCGCTCCAAAGTCACGTTGATTCCGGACTGGTGGGCTACCTCCTCCTTGGCGCCCAAAGCGCAGCAGTGCTTGCCGAAGGGACTATAAGTAAAGACGATGTAGGTGATGATGAGCACCACAAAGGTCACACCATACTTCATGACCAGGGTGTCAGCGTCCTTGAAGGCAAAGTTGGCGGTCAGCGCGCCGCCGCCCAGCAGCACGGAGGCCAGGCCGGTGTAGATGAAGGAGGTGGCCAGAGTGGCGATGAAAGCGGGGACCCGCAGCAGCACGCAGGCCACGGAGTTCAGAGCGCCCATGGCTATGCTGGAGACGAGTACCACCAGAACGGCCAGGGGAATGCTGGTGTTGGAGACCATGGCCCCCAGGGCCGCGCTGACGCACACATTGCCCGCCATGGAGTAGTCCAGGTTGCCCTGGGACATGAGGAAGACCGCGCCGCAGGCCGGAACCAGGATCTGAAAGGCGTAGTTGGCAAAGGTCTTCAGGTTGGAGGCCGACAGCAGCTTTCCGCCGCTGACCACCTGGAAGAACACAATGATCAGGATCAGCCCAAGAAAGGGAATGACGGTCTTGACGCTGTCCTGCGCCAGCCGCAGGCCGCTCTTTTCCGACTTGGCGGCTTTGACAGCGGTATTGGTGGAATTCATGGATGGGTCACCTCCTTAAATCATGTAGTCGATGAGGGTGTGCTCGGTGATGTCGGGGCTGCGAAGGAATTCACCGCTGATCTCCCCGTCCTTGAAGGTCAGGATGCGGTCGCTCATGCCGATAAGCTCCGGCAGCTCCTCCGCGATCATCACGATGGCCTTGCCCTGCTGTTTCAGATCGGACAGCAGGCGGTAGATATCGGTCTTCACGCCGATGTCGATGCCGCGGGTGGGGCAGTCAAAAATGTAGATCTCCGCCTCGCTGGCCAGCCACTTGGCAATGCTGACCTTCTGCTTATTGCCGCCGCTGAGGTACATGCAGTACTGCTTGGGGGATTGCATCTTGATGCTCAGGGTTTTTCCCCATTTCTCCGCCGTCTCCATCTCCTTTTTGGGGGAAACCAGCCCGAACTTCTGCAGCTTGGACAGATTGGGCAGGCAGATATTGTCCTTCACGCTGCCGGCGCTCATCAGCGCCTCGGTGTCCCGGTTCTTTGAGATGTAGGCCATGCGGTTTTTCACGGCCTGGCCGGTGGTGGTGATTCTGGAGCCGTCCGCCACGGTGACCTCGCCGTAATCCGGCTTCAGGGCGCCGAAGAGCACCTTGCCCAGATCGTGCATCCCGCAGTCGGTGAGGCCGCCAACCCCCAAAATCTCCCCCCTGTGGAGCTCCAGGGACACGTCCTTCATGGGGCCGTAGCAGATGTGCCGGGCCCGCAGGGCCACCTCGTCGGTGAGGCGGCCGTCATAATCGCCGCGGTAGAAGTTCTCCGCAATCTCCCGGCCCACCATCATCCGCCGCAGGGTGCTCACATTCATTTCGCCGCGGTTCAGAGCGCCTATGTACTGGCCGTCCCGGAGGACGATGATGGAGTCGCACACGCTCATCAGCTCCTCAATGTCGTGGCTGATGAAGAGAACAGAACGGTTGCCCTTGCGCATTTTCTCGATCAGGCGGTACATCACGTCCCGCCCCTCCTTGCCCAGGGCGGTGGTGGTCTCGTCAATGATCAGCAGTTGGGGATTGGAGCACTCCGCACGGGCCACCTCCAGGAGCTTGCGCTCCTCAAAGGACATGCCGTTGACCAGTTGAGCCGGGTCCACGCCGGTAACGCCGATGGCATCCAGTGCCTCAGCCGCCGCGGCGT
This sequence comes from uncultured Oscillospiraceae bacterium, assembly GCA_947630395.1. Classification (GTDB taxonomy): domain Bacteria; phylum Bacillota; class Clostridia; order Oscillospirales; family Oscillospiraceae; genus Pelethomonas. Next base: position 13,249 of record CANRHK010000023.1, on the reverse strand, counting down.
TCATGGCCCGCAGATCCAAAAGGCCCGCCTTTGTGAACTGCTGCTCCCGCCCGGCAAAGATGTTGGCCGCCACACTGATGCCGTTCAGCGTGCCCTGCTCCTGGACCACCATGCTGACGCCGTGGGCAATGGCATCAGTAATGTCCACGGGGGCGTAGGGCTGGCCGTCCAGGAAGAGCTGGCCCGCGTCCTGCTTCTGGATGCCGGCGGCGATGGTCGAGAAGGTGGACTTGCCGGAGCCGTTCTCCCCAATGAGGCCCACCACCTCACCCCGCCGGATCTCAAAGCTGACGTTCACCAGGGCCTTTGTAGGTCCAAAACTCTTGCTGATGCCCTCCGCTCTCAGAATGATTGGATTATCTTTGACCTCGCTCATAGTTTCCCTCACTTTCTATTCAGACCGGGTGCTTCCGGTCAATAAAATACCGCGCTTTCCACCTCTGCCAGAGTGGGGATACTGACAGCGGCGCCCTTTTTCCCGATGGCTAGGGCGCTGGCCTTGCTGGCCATGTCGAGGGCCTGATCGGGAGCCATGCCCTTTATTGTGCTGGCCAGGAAGTAGCCGCAGAAGGTATCGCCCGCGGCGGTGGTGTCCACTACGGTCACATTCTTCGCCGGACAGGTCAGGTCGCCCTCCGCGCCGTGGTACATGACGCCGTTGGAACCCAATGTCAAAACAATGGATGCGTTGGGGAAACGCCGGGCCAATGCGGCGAGGACAGCGCCGTCCTCCGCGCCGGCTTTCGTGCCGGAGAGGGCCTGTCCCTCCAGCTCGTTCAGAATGAACACATCCACCAGTTCCAGCGGATAGTCCATCAGCTGCGGGGAGATAGGGGAGGGGTTGAAGGCCACCCGCATCCCGCGCTCCTTGGCGGCGCGGATGGCGTAGTCTACACAGGAGATCTCATTCTGGAGCAAAATGTAGTCGCCAGGGGCGAAATGTCCAAGAGTCTCGTCGATCATCTCCGCCGTGATTCTCTGGTTGGCGCCGCCGTAGATAACAATGGCATTGGCACCGGAATCCGCCAGCTGGATGATAGCGTGACCGCTGCGGTCCGCCGCCTCGCGGATATGGCAGGTATTGACCCCCGCATGGTTCAGCGTCTCCACCAGCTCACCGCCGTCTGTACCAACGCAGCCAGCCATGGAGACCTGTGCGCCCGCACGGGCCAGGGCTACCGACTGGTTCAGCCCTTTTCCGCCGTGCTTCTGCTCCAGATCCCGAGCCGGAAGAGTCTCACCCTCCAGATTGATGTGGCTGACGCTGTAGACCAGGTCAAAATTCATGGAACCCAGAGTTAGAATTTTCATAACACCTCATTATTCCTTCCAGCGGATACGCTGGAAAGGTCCATTCTGTTTAGATAAAATTATTCAGTAAAATATTTTACTAACGTCAGTGTACCAACTCTTGACCGATTTGTCAATTAAAATTTTTCAAAATTGAAAGATTTGTCTATTTCGGCAAAAATTAAAATTGAGAAGGCCTGATTTTCCTCAAATTGTGGACTCATTTTTGGTTAAATTGCCGAAGATCAAAAAATGAAGCACTTGGAGGTGGTCATCCGGCGGGGAGGGATTCCGTTTGGGAGCAGACGAGGAGGACAGCGGACGGGGCGGGGCGGAGACTGATTATTCAGCAACTGCGGGAGAGAATAAACCGGAAATAGAGAATGCCCACCCGGAACTGGTTCCAGGTGGGCATTGGTGTCTGATGTGACTCCATCGCGCGATTATTGAAGGAGCGCCCCTCTTTGATTTATGCGGCGCGGCTTCAGTGCGCTGCTCTGTCTGTACCTCCGGCCGCTTGCTTGTTTACAGTGGCCGGTTTTCATTGGTGCATGACATCGGAGCCCTCCTGCAGGGCGAGGGCATTGCGGCAGGCCTTGCCAATCAGCCGTATCAGGTCCTGGCCGGAAGGCGGCAGATGACGGCTGGCATGCCAGGCCAGAAGCAGATACAGCGGCTGGGGCGGTTCGAAGGGGCGGCACTGGGCGTAACGTTCCCGGGGCATCAGATGCAGTGGGACAATCACATCGGCGCCGCCCGCCTCCACCAGCCGCTGCAGAACAGGAAATTGAGCTTCACAGACCACTTCCGGCATCTCTTTGAAATGCGCGTCCAGCAGGCGCTCCTGCTCGGCGCGCAGGGTTGTCCCGGCGGGACTGAGCATGATGCGGCGTCCGACGGGCGCGGCGGACACCGGCACATCGGGCAGCGGATCGGTGTGGTCGGCGCAGTATACCAGTTCGGTCAGGGCAAGCATATTACATTCCAGCAGCGGATGGGTGGGCACGCCTGAGAAAAACAGCCCAAAGTCGCTGCTTGCGCCCAACACCGCCTCCAGCGTGGATTCACGGTTCGCCTCCTCCATACGCAGCTTCACATCCGGGTGCTTCGCGGCAAAAGCGGGTTCGACATCCTCCCGCAGCAGCGTTATCAGAGAGGGATCGCAGCTCAGATAGAAATTCCCGCCGTGACCGCTGCGGTAGGCATGGACATATGTAAACAGCTCGTTTTCAATATGCAGCATATTCCGGGCGCTGTTGACAAACACCTTGCCCGCGTTGGTGGGGACAAGGCGGTTATGTTCCCGGGCAAACAAGGGAGTGCCCACCATATGTTCCATATTTCGCAGATACCGTGACAGCACCGGCTGCGCCAGATAAAAGCGCTCAGCCGCGGCGGTCAGGCCTTTCTCCTCCACAATCGCAATGAGATATTCCAACACCCGGCTGTCCAAATTCACCTCCTGCGCACTCTGGTGCGTCCGGCCCGCACTCGCTGCTCTCAAGGGCGCTGCAGTACGCTGCTCCTCCAGTGTATCCGCCGCCATATAGAGGGCGTCCGCCTCGGGACTGTGTACCGGCACGTAGCGGGCGTCAGCCAAACGCTCGCGGATGAGCAGGCTGGCCAAATAGCGCTCCGGATCGGTCAGCGTGTGATTCTTTGGGTAACGGATATGCAGCGTCTGATGAACAGGCGGATCCAAGGGGCAGTAGACCAGCTCGTCGCAGGGGTTGACATGGACCCGGCTGACAAATCCAGCCCCGACACCCTGGTGCAGCATGGAGTCCAACAGGCGGACGTCCCCTGACTCAAAGGCCACCACCGGCTCAAACCCCGCCTCCCGGAAAAGGCGATCCGCGATGCGGCGGATGTTGTCCCGGGGGCTCTGGAGCGCAAAGGGCGTATCCTGAAGATCTGCCAGGCGGATGCTCCGCTCCCCGGCCAGGGGATGGGAGACCGGCAGGGCAATGAGCAGCTCCTCTGTGACAAAGGGAATGTCCGTCACCTGATGGGACACCTCTCCCGCGCCGAGGGCCAGATCGATCTGACCGCGCTGGATGGCCGCGGGCTGCTCATTGGCGTACAGCTCGGTCAGGTGCAGGGAGACCTCCGGGAAGCGCCGCGTGAAGGAGTTGTAAATTCTGCTGTACACGATGGCAGCCCGGTTGGGGGCGGTGGCCAGACGGATGCTGAACCGGTCCCGCCCGGTGACCATGCGTATGGTGGACAGCATGCGGTTCTGCTCGTCCAGGATCTTCTGCGCGTGGCCGATGACGTACTCCCCGATGGCTGTGGGCATCAACTGGCCGCGGTGGCGCAGAAAGAGGGAGACGCCCAGATTCTGCTCCAGGTTCAGCAAAAAGCGGGACAGCGCGGGCTGCGACAGCTCCAGGGCCCGGGCCGCGTGGGACAGATTGCCGAACTCGGCGATGGTGACAAGATAGTAGCATTGGCGGGTGTTCATGGTGTTCCTCCGTTGGTAAAGGGATGTGGGCCGCAGGGTGTCTGCCGGTAGCATACCACGGTCCGAAGCGGAGTGCAAGCGTACTATAACAAAATTGCTATAAAAAACATGCGAAATTGTAGATTGTAACACCGCTAACAGATGCCTATAATGGGCCTAGAGGTCAGGAACAGCCGGATTTGGCAGATCAGAGCAAACGGTAATTATTACATCGCTGTTATGTCACAGCCGTGCTGCGCCTGAAACGTGTCCCCGCATCCCGGGGCGGGCGCACCGCCCCAAACAAATTTAGAAAAGGAGTCTTGAAACATGAAAAAGCGCACCAATCTGCTGAAGGTCCTGGCTGTTTCCCTGGTGATGCTGCTTCTGCTGGCTGCGTGTGGCGGCAATGGCAGCAGCAACAACGGTGGCGGCAGCTCCAACAATGGCGGCAGCTCCGACAACGGCGGCGGCACCAACAACGGCGGCGGCTCCGACAACGGCGGCGACGCCGACGACATCGGCTTCGTCAAGGACGAGACATTGTACTTCGTTATCCCCGGTTCCTCCGGCGGCGGCTCCGACCTGGGCATCCGCTACTACGGCCAGGCCCTCCAGGACGAGTACGGCCTGACTGTTACCTTTGAGAACTTCAACAACACCGTCGGCCACCAGACCGTCGCCGACGCCGATCCCGACGGCCTGACCCTGACCATCGCCACCGGCGCTTTGAACATCCAGTACATCACCGGCCAGGCCGACATCGACCCCATGAAGGACTTTACTCTGATCGCCTGCCTGCAAGACAACGGCTTTTCCACCCTGGCGGCGCCCGCCGACGCCCCCTATGACACCTTCCAGGAGTTCGTGGACTACGCCAAGGCGCACCCCGGCGAGCTGAATGCCGGCATGCCCTCCTCCGGCTCTAACACCATGCAGTTCGCCATGCTCCAGGATAAGCTGGGCATCACCCTCAACCCCGTTGAGTGCGCCAACGAGTCCGACCGTCTCACCAACCTGGCCGGCGGCTTCATCGACATCGGCATCGTGGGCGTCGGCAACGCCCTTGAGCACGAGGCGGCCGGCAACCTGAAGGTCCTCGGTACCATGGCCTCCGACGGCGTCACCATCGACCTCTATCCCGAGGAGCTGCCCGACAACTACAAGACGCTGCAGGAGCAGGGCTTCGAGGACCTGTACTACAACGTGTACCACTATCTGCTGGGGCCTGCCGGCATGGATGCCGATCAGGTTGCCAAGATGAACGCCGCCATGGAGCACATTGTTGACGTGGTCGCCGACGACATCGACGCCATCGGCAACGTCCACGGCTGGCACAACCTGGAGGAGTCCGCTCAAATCCGCCAGCAGGAGTATGACGACCTGGTGGAGATCGCCCGCAACATGGGCACCCTGCGCCCTGAGCTCCAGTAATCACGTACCAACCGCCGGTGCCTGGCGCTGACATGAGAGAGGGGTACGGGCCGCCGCAGGCGGCCCGTACCTCCCCCAAAGAAACCATTTGTTTTTCACGCGTCCCAGGAGGCCGGTCCCCCTGGGATATTTTAAAAAAGAGAGGTGCCTGCATATGAAGATGAAACGGGATGCCGTCACCGGTATCGTCGGCATCGTCGCCTCGTTCATCTATCTGATCCTCATCCAGGTGCAGACCACCCAGCCGGCCAATCTGCTGGAGCCCGGCCCGCGTCTGTTCCCCTACGTGGCCTTCTGCGTCGTGCTGCTCAGCTCCATTATGCTGCTGCGCAAGGGCCTCGTTGACTGGAAGAAGGATCCCAAGCCCGACAAGCCCTACTTCCCCAAGGGCGGCAAGAAAAAGATCACCATCAGCTATCTGCTGCTGGTGCTCACCGCCGTGTGCATCCACGTCTTTGGCTTTCTGATCACCGCCCCCTTCGCCACCTTCGCGTTTATCTATGACCTCCGGGGCGAGACGAAGCTGAAGCCCATCCCCACCGCCATCATCTCGGTGATCGTCGCCGGCGCGCTGTACGCCATGTTTGTCTATGGCTTCCAGGTGCGCCTGCCGGCAGGCATCCTGTTTAAGTAAGGAGGGCCGCTATGCAATACTATCTTGACGCTTTGCTGATCTGCCTCCAGCCCATCAACCTGCTGCTCATTGTGGCCATGGTCTCCCTGGGTATCGTCTTCGGCGCCATCCCCGGCCTGTCGGCCACCCTGGGTATCGCGCTGCTGTTGCCCGTCACCTTCGGCCTCTCCACAGAGACGTCTTTCGTGCTGTTGCTGGCCATCTGGATTGGCGGCGTGTCCGGCACGTTTATCTCCGCCGTGCTCATCGGTATCCCCGGCTCCTCGTCGGCCATCGCCACCTGCTTCGACGGCTACCCCATGACCCAGAAAGGACAGGCCAACAAGGCCCTGGCCATCGGCATGACCGCCTCCTTCATCGGCACCGTGGTGTCGGTGCTCCTGGCGACCCTCCTCTCCCCGGTCATCGCCAAGTTCGCTCTGACCCTGGGCCCCTGGGAGTACTTCTCCCTCTGCTTCTGCGCCATCACCCTGGTGGCCTCCCTATCCAAGGGCAATATCTTCAAGGGCCTGATGGCCGCCGGTCTGGGTCTGATGCTGGGCACCATCGGCATGGACCCCATCACCAGTGTGCAGCGCTTCACTTTTAAGGTGAGCTACCTCAACGGCGGCATCAGCACCGTGGCCCAGATGCTGGGTATGTTCGCCATGTGCCAGATCATCCGCGACAGCGCCCGGGGCACCGCCAAGATGCCCGACGCCGGCAGCGCCGGCGGCAAGGGCTTCGGCATCGGCCTGAAGGACATCACCGACAACCTGCTGACCATCATCGTCTCCTTCGCCGTGGGCCTGTGGGTCGGCTTCCTGCCCGGCATGGGCTCCGGCATCTCCAACATGGTGGCCTACGGCTACGCCAAGAGCACCGACAAGCACCCCGAGACCTTCGGCGAGGGCAATCCCGCCGGCGTGTGGGCCTCCGAGACCGCCAACAACGCCTCCCTGGGCGGCGCGCTGATCCCCATGATGGCCCTGGGCATCCCCGGCGACGGCATCACCGCCATGCTCATCGCCGCCCTGACCATCCACGGCCTCCAGGCCGGTCCCCTGTTCATGACCAACCAGCCCGACCTGGCCATGCTCATCTTCGCCTGCGTCCTGGTGTCCGCCATCGTCACGTTCGTGATTCAGGTGCTCACCAAGCGCTGGTTCGCCTACATCCTGAAGATCCCCTACCACTACCTCTACGCAACGATTCTGATCATCAGCTATATCGGCGGCTACGGCATCTCCCATGTGATGTTCGACGTGTATGTGATGCTGGCACTGTGCCTGCTGTCCATCTTCATGAGTATCGGCGGCCTGCCCACCAGCCCGCTGGTGTTGGCGTTCATCCTCTCCGGCAAGCTGGAGACCTACTTCCGCCGGGGCATCAGCTACGCCCACGGCAGCTACGCGGACTTCTTCACCCGTCCGCTGTCGGCGATCCTGCTGATCATCGCCGCCGTCTGCGTGGCCTGGCCCTTCATCTCCGACCACCGGAAGAAAAAGAAGGCCGCCGCCGTTTCCAATGCCAGTTCCGATGTCAACGACGACTGATCCGAGCCTGCCGGAAATCTCACGCGTCTATGGCAGTCTGGCGGGCATGCTGCGTAAATTCAACCGGCATGCCCGCCAAAGCCGTTTTACCGGCAGTACGGCGGAGGAGTGGACCATCTGGCGGGATCACACAAGAAAACTCTTGCGGGATCTGCTGGGTTTGGATAAAATGGAGCTGTGCCCTTTGACCCCCGTCCGGGGAGAAAAGGAGCTCCTGCCCGGCGGCATCACCCGGGAATACTGGCGCGTCCAGGTGGAGCCGGAGGTGTGGATGCCCTTCTACCTGCTGATCCCAGCGGACGCCGGGGCTGGAACAATCCCCTTCCTCTGCCCGCCGGGACACCAGGGGGCCGGCAAGTACACCGTGGCCGGCGTGGACCGCTACGGCGCCGTGGCGGAGAAGATCCAGTTTTACAGCTATGACTACGGCCTGCAGCTGGCCCGTCTGGGCTATGTGGCGCTGTGCCCGGACTGCCGGGGCTTCGGCGAGCGGCGGGAGAGCCTGGAGGACACCCGGGACCCGGCCGCGGCCCTCAAGGGGGACTGCTACTGGCTGGCCCACATGGGGGAGCCCCTGGGCATCCCAGTAGCCGGCATGCTGACCTGGGACCTAATGCGCGCGGCGGACTTTTTGCGGCAGGATGAGCGCTGGGCCTATGACAAGCTGGGCTGCCTTGGGTTTTCAGGCGGAGGTATGCAGACGCTGTGGCTTGCCGCCCTGGACGAGCGGATCACCTGCGCTGTGATCAGCGGTTACCTGTACGGGTACCGCGACTCCCTGCTTCTCCTGAACCGCAACTGCTCCTGCAACTATGTGCCGCGCCTGTGGGAGCACGTGGACATGGGCGATATCGCCAGCCTGATCGCGCCGCAGCCGCTGCTCATTCAGAGCTGCCGGGAGGACAGGCTCAACGGCCCCCGGGGTCTGCAAAACGTGGAGGAGCAGGTACAAATTGTGCGCGAGGCCTATGAACGGCTGGGCGCGCCGGAGAAGCTGCTTCATGAGGTTTCCGAGGGCCCCCACAGGTGGCACGGTGAGCACCTGGCGGAAAATCTGCGCACGCTTCTGCGATCTTGACCGGGAAGGATGATAGATGATGAACAGACAGGCACTCCGGAAGATCATCCTGGAGAAAATACAGGCCCCGGCGATCCCGAATCTTGTCCGCACGGCCTCCGACTTCGGCATCTGCCCCGATTCCGCGCAGCCGCAGACCGCCCAGTTACAGGGGGCCATCGACGAGCTCTCCCGGCAGGGCGGGGGACGGCTTTCGCTGCCCGCTGGCGTCTATCACACCGGCGCCCTGCGGCTGAAGGACGGCGTGGAGCTGCACCTGGCGGAAGCGGACACCTGCCTGCGGTTCCTGACCGAGGATATCGACGAGAATTATCCCATCGTCCTCTCCCACTGGGAGGCCAGCCCCAGCTATAACTACAGCGCCCTGCTCTACGCCTGTGACGCCCACGACATCGCCGTCACCGGGCCGGGCACGCTGGACGGCGGGGCCGACGCGGATCACTGGTGGGATTGGCACCACCAGGTGGAGACCTCCTGGTCCGCTGACAAGCCGGATCTGCAGCTGGCCGCCCGGAGGGCTCTGCGCCGGATGAACCGGGACGGCGTGCCGGTGGAGGAGCGGATCTTCGGGGCCGGACACTATCTGCGGCCCAACTTTGTGCAGTTTATTCGCTGTGAGCGGGTGCTGCTCCAGGGCGTGACCCTGCGCAACAGCCCCATGTGGCAGCTGAACCCGGTGTTCTGCAAGAGCGTCACGGTGGACGGCCTGACCCTCTCCAGCCACGGCGCCAACAACGATGGCTGCGACCCGGAGAGCTGCTGCGGCGTGTGGATCAAGAACTGCTGCTTTGACACCGGCGACGACTGCATTAGCCTCAAATCCGGCCGGGACAGGGACGGCCGGGAGGCCAACACCCCCTGCGAGTACGTATTGATTGAAAACAACGATTTCGCCGACGGCCACGGCGGTATCGCCCTGGGCAGTGAGATGAGCGGCGGTATCCGCTATGTGCTGGCCAGCGGCAACCGCTTCTCCAGCCCCCATCTGACCTATGCCCTGCGGCTGAAGACCAACGCCAAGCGCGGCGGCTGCGTGGAGCAGATTATGCTCTGCGACAGCAGGATGGACCACGTCCACGGCGCGGCGGTCCACGGCACGATGCTCTATGAGGACGGCCGCAACGGCGACAATCTGCCTGTTTTCCGGGACATCACCATCGAAAACATCACCGCCCAGGGCGGGGATTACGGCATTTTCCTGGAGGCCTTCCCGGAGGTGCCCATCACCGGCCTGGTGCTCCGGCACATCCGCATCGAGGGCGCGCGGCAGACCCTGCGCAGCATGAACTGGCAGGACGCCGTGGTGGAGGACGTGGTCATCAACGGCCAGACCTTCCCCCGCCCCGGCCATGTGCGGATTCTGGGCGTACCCCGTCCCGGCGGGACGATCGGCGCCAGCGCCGAGAGCTGCGGCGGCGAGGAGCGCTTCTCCTGGCTGTGGGAGACCTCCGCCGACGGGACCGCGTGGAGTCCGGCGGGAGAGGGGGAGCGCTTCACGGTGCCCTCCGGCGCGTCCTTCGTGCGCCTCTGGGCCCAGGATGAGCGCGGCGGCAGGGAGCACAGCCGCCCCTACCGGGTGCAGGCAGGCGCCGCCTCTGGCGCCTGGGAGGAGACAAAGGCCCGGCTGGCCTGCCGGGGCCTTCTGGGGGAGGCGGACGCCTTTCCCCCCCGAGCGGTCATTACCCGGTGCCAGCTCTCCCGCATGCTGCTGCCCCTGACCGACCCGGGCCGGACCGGCCCCGTTCCCGCCGACACCGCCGACCCGGCCGCTCGCGCGGCGGCGGCCAACGGCTTTTTCCCCCTGGACAGCCAGAGCCGCTTCGGCCCGGATCGAACCATGACCCGCCAGGAGATGGCCACCGTAGCCATGGAGGCCTGTGGCGTCAACTACCGCAATGCCAGCAGCACCATGCCCGTGTGCACGGACGCGGCGGACGTGGCCAACAACTACGGCACCAACGTGGCCCGGGCGCTGTATTTCGGCTTTATGGAGCTGGAGGGGGGCGCGTTCCACCCCCTGCGCACCGTCACGGTGGAGGAGGCAGCCCGGATGCTGGAGCGTGTGGCGGATTTTGCCGGCCTCTGATTTCAAAGAAGGAGGTTCCTCTATGTGGACCGCATATTTTAAGGACTACCTGGACAAAAAGCTGCCCCTCTTTTTGGAGGATAAGCCCTGGAACTACAAGGACGACCTGTGCGTCATCGGCGCCTGGGATCTGTACGCCGCCACCGGCGGCAGGTCCTGGCTGGATCCCATTCTGCGCAGCGCCCGCTATCTGATGCGGGACGGCGGCACCGTCGTCAACTGGCAACACGCGGAGAGCAACATCGACAAGGTCAGCTTCGGCAAGTCCCTGCGCATTCTGCGAGACCTGACCGGCGACGGGCGCTATGCCGCCGCCGTGGAGAAGGCCTACAAAATGCTGGACACCTACCCCCGCACCGGCACCGGCAACTTCTGGCACAAGGACATCTACCCCCACCAGGTCTGGCTGGACGGCCTGTACATGGGGCAGCCCTTCTATGCCGCCTGCCTGGCCGAGAACGGCGAGGACAGGTGGGACGACATTATGGATCAGTTCGCCAGCGCCCACCGCCTGCTGTGGAACGCGAAACTGGGCCTTTACATGCACGCCAACGACTGCTCCCGCCAGGCTGAGTGGGCCGACCCCGTCACCGGGCAGAGTCCCGCGGTCTGGCTACGGGCGGAGGGGTGGTTCCTGATGGCCCTGGCCGACACCTACGAGATTGCCAGGGATCACACCCCCCGGGCGGCGGAGCTGATCCCCCTGCTGAAAAACGCCCTGGACGGCCTCCTGCCCTATCAGGTGCCGGAGACCAAAATGTTCCTCCAGGTGGTGGACCGGAAGGACCTGGAGGGCAACTACTCCGAGACCTCCGGCAGCGCCATGGTGGCCTATGCGCTGATGAAGGGCGCCCGCCTGGGGATGCTGGGCGGTAAATACGGCGGCAGGGGCAGCGAGGTTCTGGACGGCATCCGCGATACCTGCCTGAAGCCAGACGGGCTACACGGCATCTGCGCCAGCGCCGGCCTGGGTCCAGGCCCGGACAACCGCACCGATCGCACCGGCACACCGGCCTACTACCTCAGCGAGAAACAGATGGTGGACAATCAGCACGGCGCCGCCGCCTGCATGATGGCCTACAGCGAGCAGCTGCGGCGCGGCTAACGACATACCCGGCGCCTATTTTTAAAAAATGAGGTGTTTCAAACATGTCTGAACGTCTGACAATCCAGATCCAGCCCCAGGACAACGTGGCGGTGGCGGTCCACGACCTGCCCGCCGGCACGGTGACCGAGAGCGGCGTCACCACCCTCCAGGCCATCCCCCAGGCCCACAAGGTCGCACTGAGGGACATCCCCCGGGGCGGAGAGATTGTCCGCTACGGCGTGGTCCTGGGATACGCCAAGGATGCTATCCCTGCGGGCAGCTGGATCAACGAGCACATGCTGGACCTGCCCGAGAGCCCCAGTGTGGCAAATCTCCCCTACGGCACCAACCTGGTTCCCATGGCGGACCTGCCCGATCCGCCCCGCGCCACCTGGCTGGGCTACCGCAACAAAACCGGCCCCGCCGGCACCCGGAACCTGCTGGGTATCGTCACCACCGTCCAGTGCGCCGCCGGTGTGGTGAGGGCGGCGGTGGAGCGCATCAGGAGGGAGCTGCTGCCCCAATATCCCAACGTGGACGGCGTGGTGGCGGTCACCCATCCCTATGGCTGCGGCGTGGCCATCAACGCGCCTCTGGCGCCCATCCCCATCCGGGCCATCACCAACGTGATCCGGCACCCCAACTTCGGCGGCGAGATCATGGTGGTGGGCCTGGGCTGCGAAAAGCTGACCTATGACCGGGTGCTGCCGCCGGAGGATATTACGCCTGAAAACGTGCTGACGCTCCAGGACTGGAACGGCCACGACGCCATGATGCAGGCTATTCTGGACATGGCGGAGAAAAAGCTGCGGAAGCTGAACCTGAGAACCCGGGAGGAGTTGCCCCTCAGTGAGCTGCTGATCGGCATGCAGTGCGGCGGCAGCGACGCTTTCTCCGGCATCACCGCCAACCCAAGCGCCGGATACGCCGCCGACATGCTGGTGAAGGGCGGCGGCACCGTGCTGTTCAGCGAGGTGACCGAGGTCCGGGACGGTGTGCAGATGCTGGCGGCCCGCTGCCCGGATGAGCACACCCGGGACCGGCTGGCGGAGGAGATGACGTGGTACGACGACTACCTGGCCGCCGGCGGCGTGGACAGGGACGCCAACCCCACCCCCGGCAACAAGAAGGGCGGCCTGGCCAACATCGTAGAGAAGGCCATGGGCTCCATCGCCAAGAGCGGCACCAGCCCCATTGTGGAGGTGCTGTCCCCGGCGGAGAAGCCAACCAGGCACGGCCTTATCTACGCCGCCACCCCCGCCAGCGATATCGTCTGTGGCCCCAGCCAGGTGGCCTCCGGCATCGGACTCCAGGTGTTCATGACCGGGCGGGGGACGCCCTACGGGCTGGATATCGCCCCGGTCATCAAGGTGTGCTCCCGCAATGAGCTGAAGAACCACTGGTTTGACCTCATTGACATCTCCGCCGGGGACGTGGCCACTGGGGAGAAGACCATCGCCCAGGTGGGCACAGAGATCTTTAACTTCATTCTCGATGTGGCCAGCGGCGTCAGAGAGCCCTACAGCGACCAGTACGGCTTCCACAACGACATGTGCATCTTCAACCCCGCGCCCATCACCTGATAAGGAGGAACTGTTATGCTGCAATTGGGTCTGCGCCTGCACGACGCGGAAAAACTGCCTCTGGAGGAGCTGCTGCCGG
>CANRHK010000022.1 GCA_947630395.1 uncultured Oscillospiraceae bacterium | reverse complement strand
CGCCACATCGATTTCCTTCCAACCGTAAGGAACAGCCTGGAACCGGCTCTGGACGTCCGCCATGGATGTAGGCAGACGCCGGATGGACTGCATCTCCAGGTACTCTTCCATTTTGGCGGCTGCCCCCCGGTTCGGCTCAGCACCCGGGATGGCGGTCTGTGTACCCTTGAGGATAGCGACGATATCGGCATCGCTGTCGGCGTTTTTTGTAATGAGTCCCAGGTCGCTGTAGACATGAGAAACCAGGTAATCCATTGCCTGACTGATGCGGGATGCGGCATCGCCGGACTTGATGTCTATCTTCTCTCCATCCACGAAATAGGTGCCCTGCTCGATGGCACACCGGAGCTCCTCCATGGCGGAGAGTTCGTACTGGGTGGCCTCATCCTGACGGTCGCGGATGATATCCTGGACTGATTTGGGGAGCTGCGAGATATTCCGTTGTTTGACATAGTTACGAATCTGCAGGGCCCGCTCCAGGTACTCGTAATAGCGGGTATCCGCCAGTACGATGACAGCCTGCCCGGCGGATTTCGTCATGAGGTACAGCTCGGACCTCTCCGATGGGTCCGTGGCGACCGTCAGGAAGCGTAGGACCATACCGCCGGTAGCCATACCGGTCCTCATGCCGTCCACCATCTGGTCAAACGGGAAGTCATAACTGCCATAGCGGTACTTCTTCGCCGTGTAGATATCGCCGTAGATTTTGTGCAGGATATCGTTGACGATAGCCGACGTATCCACATTGGTGCGGCTGATTTCCCGCTGGATATCCTGCTCCTCGTCGGTGAGGAAATTATATGTATCACCGGAGCGGGCGATGTAGTTCTGACTCAGGAGGCGGTCCAGCGAAGAGCGCATTTTCTCCCGCATGGTCACCTTGTCCATGCGGATATCGTCCGCCATCAGGTTGATGATGTTGTCCAGATTCGCCTTGACATCGTCGACGTAGCGGACCAGATAGAGCAGCTTGAGGACATCTACATCCACCGGCTGAATGCCAAGACCGTCCCGGGCCGCCCGTTCACACCGCTCGATGACGTTGCGGATGGAGCTGTCCAGGAAGGTGTGTACTGTGTCATAGAAGAGGTAAAACGGGACGAGAGCGTACTCATCCTTCTGCTGCACCTTCTGGGCCGCCTCCTGGAATCCGGAGAGCATGGAGCGTTCGCCGCCGGAGAGGTGCTTGCCGGAGTTGCCGTGCTTGCGAATCTCCGCAAATACCTTCTGCATCAGGATGAACTGGTAGGGTACGAAGGGGAAATCCGTGGCAAACTCGCCGGCACTGGAATATCCCTTGATATCCAGAATCGCGTCACTGAAAGTAAAGAGGTTGCGGAGAACAGGCTCCTGGACATCATACAGGGCCTCCAGCTGCTTTCTGGCCTCTGGCTTCTTCTCCAGGATTCTCTTCTGGATGACCTCATCCACGGAGGAGGACGAAAGACTCATGCGGGTCTTGAACCGGGCCTGGATGCGGGAGAACTCGTCTGCGCGGACCTTGATGATTTCATCGATGGCCTCCTGGCCGGTGCAAATCACCCATACCTTACCGCCGCACTCGCTTCCGATTTTCTCCACGAGGGACTGGAGATTGAGGAGCATATCCGTGTCCGTACCGACATACTGGCCCACCTCATCCGCCATGAATACCAGCCGGAAATCCTTGGGCTTCGTGGATACATAATCCTTGATATCGCTGACCAGCTGGGCGATGCTCAGCTCTGTGGTCTCCTTGCTGCTGAACCAGTTCCGGGCGTCCTCCTCGCTCATATCGAGGACCTCCATCAAAGCGGGGATAACAAATTTCCCGTTGAAAGCAAAGGCCCTGCGCTGGCTCTCCCAGGACATCCCTTTCCTTCTCTCGAAAGCCTCTCGGAACGCCTGGGTCTTTCCGCACTGGTCGATATACTGTTCCAGCATGGCCACCTTGAGGTTTTCGCCATAGAACCCCAGGTGGTTATAGAACATCTTGGCAAACACCCGCAGGACTGCAGTCTTGTCCTTTTTGCTGAATCCTTCGATATCGATATTGAATAGGATAGTTTCGGTCTTGCCACGAGTGGCCCTGTCTATGAGCATAAACGTGGCCGGGTCATCGGCGAACTTCTCCCGGAACCGCTCCACCGTTTTGACGCCGGATATGACCCGGTTCTCTAAAAGGTATGAGAGCATTTTCAGGAAGTGGGATTTACCGCTTCCAAAGAACCCGGATACCCAGCCACCGATATCTGCCGTGGGGATGTCAAAAGCATCGCAGTAGTAGTTGAAAAACGTGATAAAATGCTTTTTCAACTCCCGGGTGATAACGTACTCTTTTACCTCATCCCTTACGACATCATCTGCGGACTGGTCAACCTTGACAACGCCGTTGATTGGCCGGTTGATGTCTTCGCGGAACATTTCCTTGATTAACATGAGCGCCCCTCCCTTATATCATTTTGAATGCTCTGTAATAGTCGTTCGGCTGCAGCAAATTGAACAGCTTCAGATGATGCTTGTCAAAGTCCCCCGGATACATCACCAGAATAGGCGTGCGTGGGAAGGCGGGCTGCATCGCCTCCAGGAGCGAATGGACACGCACAAACGGGAATACCTCTCCTACCCCTGTCAGCATCAGGACATCGCCGGTATGGTACTCACCAAAGGCCATTTTTTCAACAAATTCTTTTATGCCTATGGCGGACTGGAGCTGGTCCAGAAGATATACGCTCCCGTCAGCCTCCTCCATCTCCGGTATAGCATCCGTTATTGCCAGGTCATCGCAAATGGAGAGAAATATCTGGTAGAGGTCACAGACCATCAGGTGACAGTCCAGGGCCTGGTCCGCGGCGAGTTGTCTGGTAAAATGCCGTACGGTCATCTCATCCTTTGGGTCGTAGCAAAAGATGCGGATATTAACTTCGTTGCTCAACCCTTTGCCTTCCAGAAATTCCTGTGTCTGGATGAGCTCTCTGATGCGGTCCAACCGCTGTTTCAAGTTGTCCATATTCTCTCCTCTATGACAGGCAGTTGAATGCGGGAAGGGCGATTTCCTCACCGCCCGCTCGAATTGCGTTGTCAAGTATAGGATATAGCCAGACAGGGTTCAAATGTTCCGCCTTGGCGTTATCCAAGTACCCATTTTCGATAAGGATTCCTTTCAGGATTTGTTTAATCTTGGTCACCGTGCTTTCGTTCCAGGACGCAACAGTATCATCCTGTTCCTGGAGATGCATGAAGAAAGCATTCATATCCTTTTTCCCGAAGGTATCATCTAGCTGTCTGTATTTCCCGCCGATGACCGTTATCATAAATTCCCATACCAGCCGGCTCTGCTTCATCATAGCATAGAGGCATATCTGCTTTGCCTCCTCCGCAGGCTGATTGGCTATCGCAGCGACAAGCTGCTCATCATTTAGTTCTTTTAAACGGCAGATACAGGCTCTCGCCATCCTTTTGACAGATTTTTCAGTTGGATACTGAAACAGGTTCTCATCCGCAATGCGCTGAATGATTTCATCCTCCGGAATCCCCTCAGACATCATCCGGGCGGTCGTGCGCATCTCATAGAATAGGAACTGCTCCCGCGTGAGGGATGCCTTGTATGGTCGTTCCTGCAGTTTGTTGCTCATATTCTTCTCCTGAAATCACAGTGCTTTCGCCCCAGTGCCAAAAATAGGGCCCGTAAATCGTTCGTGTTCACACTTTGTTAATCAAAGTTAGTATAGCATACTTTTCCCTTTCGATGCAATACTGGGTAAAGAAATCGCTCGGGAATAATCCTCGTTCGCCCACCAATTCTCAGGCACATCCACATGTGAAAAGGACCCGGGGCAGGTTCCCCGGGTCCTTTATACGCTTTTCAGCTTTGCTCCTCATCTATACGTATCCAGCATATTTCATGGGGCTTTTCTCTCCTCTTGAACCCCTTGATTGCGGCCACTGTCAAAAATATCCGTGGTGAAGCCTTCTACTCCTTCAACAAAAACTTTCCAGACAGACTCCTTTGGAACCAGGATGACAGCATCACCAAGCTGCTGTACAACTACCTCATCGACATCAAACCGATACTTTGGGGGTAAACATACCGCTTGGCTGCTCCCGTTCACAATAATCCTCGCTATATCCATTAAAACCACATCCCTGTTACCTGTTATTAGTACTACATCTTACTGCATCTTCTACTCTACACGCACATGTGTCCGAAAAAACGGGCAGTTAAATCTTCACTTCTCTTGGCCGTTTGGTCGGAGCTACGCATTACCCTTCCGTCATCTGTTGATTATTCATAATCCCCCAGTAAACTCCCTTACCGCGCCATCACTGCCTTTACATTCATCATACTTCCCTGTGATACTTTTGTCAACTTACACGTCCCGGCCGCTGCTGCCATCAAAACGCTTTCCAGTCTTTTCTATGGCTTCCTATTATTATAATTGTCCCCAGAGACATTCATTGAAGGCACAGATATACTCTTTTTCCAGTTGCAAATCCCGCAGTTGTCGTTTATGATACAGTCATCATTCTCATATTGGTTAGGTGACTGTCATGCTGGAATACCTTCTGTTCATCATCGCTGCCGCGTTAGCGGGCATCGGTACGGGGTTGGTTGGCCTGTCAGCGGCCACGGCCATGGTACCTATCCTCATTGTCCTCTGCCCTTCCTTTTCCGGAGAGACCGGAGCTTACCAGGCAACCGCCATTGCACTGGCCTCGGATATTCTTGGCTCAGCGGTGACGACAGCTACCTACATCAAGCACAAGAACATCGACCTCCGGCGGGGGTGGATAATGCTGGTGTGCATCGTCAGCATGTGTACCCTGGGCAGCCTCGCGGCCTGGAAGGCCGGGAATGTGGTGCTGGGCGGCTTCACGCTGTTCCTCACCTTCTGCATCGGCATCCGCTTCCTGGTTAAGCCGGACACCCAGCGGGCGGACACCGCGTCAAGAGGCGAGAAGCTGGACTGGAAGGGCGTGGTCATCTCCCTGTTCTTCGGCCTGACCATCGGCTTCGGCACCGGCTTCGTGGGCACCGGCGGTGGGATGATGATGCTGGTGGTGTTCACCCTTTTCCTGGGCATGGACCTGAAGTCCGCCGTGGGCACCAGTACCTTCATTATGACCTTTACCGCTCTCATCGCCTCGGTGAGCCACATCCTCATCCATCCCGCTATTGTGCTGGAGCGGTGGCCGGTGCTGATTCTGTGCATCACAGTGGCCACCGCTGCCTCGCTCTTCTCTGCCCGATTCGCTAACCGGGTAAACAGCCGAACGGTCGGGCTGGTCACCGGGGTCATCCTGACGGTGATGGGGGCGATACTGATTGGGCTGAACTACTGGGAGCAGATTCAGAAAATCCCTTATGCGGAGTCCACCATCCTGTGCTTTGGAAAGCTGCTGGTATTCATCGTCCCGGCCGCGGCATTTCTTGTCCTGCTGAACTACACCCTCAAAATTCCCCGCCCGGTATTTCGAAAGCTGCTGCATCTGGTGGCATTTTCCTCCACAGCGGTCGTGGTGTATGTGGCTGACAACTGGCAGGCCGCCAGCCTGACGCTGGCGGTGTTCGCCGCCCTGGTCTATCCTGCGCTCTGCCTGGCACAAAGCTGGAAGGGTTACGACCAGCTCTTTGTGCAGAAAAAGCCGGGAGAAATCAAGAAGAGCCTGTTGCTTCTGTTCCTGTCGGAATCGGCGCTAGTGGCGGTGTGCTGGGGATTTTTCCATCTGCCGTACATCGCCGTGACCGCTATCCTGATGTGGGGTACCGGGGACGGTGCCGCCGCGCTGGTGGGCCATCGGTTCGGAAAGCACCACGTGGCGCTGCCGTTGGCAGACCCGAAAAAGACATGGGAGGGTTCCGGGGCTATGGCGGGCGTCTCCGCCGCGGTGGGGCTGCTTTGCCTGCTGCTTATGACAGAGGCCCCCTGGTATCTTTGCCTGCTATCGGTGTTTCTGACCGCTGTCCTGGGTGCCTACACGGAGCTCGTATCGAGGAATGGAGATGACACCGTCACAGTGCCCGTTGTGAACGCGGTCACACTGCTTTGCTGCCATTTCCTATTGCAGTTGTGATTTAAAATAAATAGGACAATAACACACGCTGGACCGGGTTGAAGCGAATCTTTTATTTAAAAGGGTATCGCCCACCACGGCGGAACGCGCGCAAGGATACATCACAAGAACGCCCCGGAGCGGCCGCTCCGGGGCGTTTCTGCCGATTGTGCCTTTCAGCCGTGGCAGTGTGCGACATGGTCCTTAAAGGCCTGGCTGTTCATGCACTGATAGCAGGCGAAAAACTTGAAGCATTTGGGGCAGTTCTTGATGGCGTTGCCGCCGTTGCAGTCCACATCGGTACTGCCGTCCTTCTGGATGACCCAGCCGCAGATGCCGCAGACGACATCGTTGGGGGAGTGCTGCGTCTGTCCGCCGGTGCTGCCGGTGGAGGAGGCGGGGGCGGTGTAGCGGGAGAAAATGCAGGACTCACGGGACAGGGAAGAGCTCGTGTCATAATAATCGGAGATATTTCCCGTATCGGTAGTCCACGAGACCTTTCCGTTCACATTTCCGCTGCACCCGTAAAACTGGTCGCCATCCACCTCCGTAATCACGATTTTGTGGTCTAATCCAGTACTGCTGTTCTTGTTCCACAGGATGTCCCCCACCTTTATCTCATTGAAGCGCTGATGCTTTGTATATTTGTTCGTATCGGGACTGTCTCCGAAGAGTCTGTCGGACAGCATGAACGCGAAGCCCGCGCAGCCATACCCCGCGCTGTAGCCAAACGCGCGGACAGCCGGAGAGCCGTAGGAAACCCCATTGTCCCACTTCATTCCAGCCGGATACTCCACCTTCAACTCTTCCAGCATCTCCTGGATGTTAGCCTCGGTGATGGGCTTGCCGTTGGTCAGATACCCGTCCTTCAAACCGCTGGGGTCACTGCCGGTGCTGATGCCGCCAGCCTCGATGTCGCTCACCAGACGGTACAGAACCGTCACGGCCTGGGCGCGGGTCAGAGTGCCGTTGCCGTCGAACTTGCCGCCGCCAACACCCTTCAGATACCCGCCGGCAAACACAGTGGCCACTGCGATGCGGTAGCGGGCAGGGATGGAGCTGAAGTCGGTGATGCCAGCCTTAGCCGTGTCCACAGCAGACTCGCTGGGCAGGTTGTTGGTGGCCTTCATGTAGTTGTAGGTCATCATGGCGACATCATTGCGGTTCATGACAGCGTCCGCAGCGGAACCCCAGGTGCCGTTGCGATAAGCAGCCAGAGCCGTCACGTTGTCCAGCATGCCATTCTTGCGGCAGACTTCCATTGCCGGCACCCACCAAGCGCCGGTCGCCTTTTCATTCGCCAGCTCGTCCGCGAAAAACAGACGGGCAACCATCGTACCGTACTGAGAGGCGGTCACCTTTCCGTCGGGGTCGAACTTGTCGTTGCCAACACCTTTCACCACTCCGCGGTCCACCATGTCGTAGACCGCATCGGAATACCAGGTCCCGTCCGGAACGTCGGTGAACCTCGTCTCCGCCGCCCGGGCCGGAGTGGCCAGGGAGCAGAGCAGTACCAGTGTCAAAAGAGAACAGAGCGCGCGTTTCACAGGAACACCCCCATATGTAAAATTTGGGAAATCATTTTTCCTATTATAGTGCAAAGTCCGGCGATGCGCAAGAGGCATATCCGCTTTTTTACGCCCCGCCAGTATTACAAAACGATGGAGATGCCAGCAGCAAAAAGGCGGTTTTTGATGTGCAATTTAGGATACACCGGGAAGGTCTGCCAGGGGCGTGCCAAGAGGTGTACTGGAGAGCGTGTCGGTGCTGCCGGGTCCGTACCCGTGCCCACAGAAAAACGGACTCAGAAACCCGGCAGTCCCAGAGATTGTGCCATAGCCGCCGCAGATTATATCAAGGCACATTTTGATGAGCCTCTCAGCGTAGACACGTTGCATATCAAATTCGGAAAGGAAGATAGAACCTATACCCTCCGGTTGCTTCCTTTTAACTGGTCGGCAGATTCCAGATTCGCACTCTACCCCTCTATTCAACAGCTCCATTGTGTCAGGAAATTTATAATCTCTATTTTTTCGTTCTTTGTTTGCTATAAGTGTGCAGATTGTTACAAAATCAATTTATCTTCTCAAATATTCCTAATTTTTGTGACAAAAAAGGAGGATATTCCCATTTTCTTCGGCAAAATAGCCAAACGATGCTTGCCTCCAGACAATATAATGCCAAAAATTCAGCTCAAATCAAGAAATCAACCATTATCCCTAGACAAATATTGCATTTACCATTATACTTGTATTATAGGTTGAAGTTGTCATTTGAGCTCAAGAAGCATGCGGCTGAAAGGAGGAGGCAGCCATGCAAAATCAGGCAGGTACTTCCGCACAATTCCCTACTACGCCAGATGTTGCTACTCCACCGCTCTTTGTAGTTGGTACTGGCCGGCATCACGAAGATACAAGGCATCAATGGGGGCCAGGGGTGCGAAATCACTTCCAGCTTCATCATGTGATGCGGGGCCGAGGAACTTATCGGTGCAAAGGCAGGCAATATGCGCTGAATGCAGGTGACACTTTCCTCATCTTCCCGAATACCCGCATTCATTATGAGGCAAATGCAGAGGAACCATGGGAATGCATGTGGGTCGGTTTTAGTGGGTACCAGGCAGACAATCTTATTGGCCTCACTGATTTCACCCCGATGCAGCCAGTTTATCGCGGGCGATACCAGGAGTCATTGCGACCTCTTTTTCAATCGATATGTGACAGTCAGGGCACGTCTCCCAGTGACAAATTGGAGATGAATGGCCATCTTTGCTCACTGCTGGCCTTTCTTATCCGCTCCTCAGAGCGGGCTCAGAAACCCGGCAGTCCCATAGATTGTGCCATAGCCGCCGCAGATTAGCTTCTCTCATCCCTCCAGATATTGATGACAGCATTGTCGAAGACCAGGAACACTCCGCTGAACTCCGGCAACACATCTGTATATGCTGTCGCAACCACATCCGGGTCGTTCTGAAAAGCGCGGCATCCAAAGGCACAGAGCACAAGGATATCCACGTGACGCGCGGCTGCTACTGTAAGTCAATGTCGCACCCTCTGCCGATGCGGCATTCGCTGTTCTGTATAGTTCAAATCCGATGCGCTCAGAAGGATTATACCAACCTATAGATAAATTCAGACTTGTTATTACAGTGCCGCTCTGCTATACTATATATATATAGTATTCGCGGGTATGATGGAATTGGCAGACATGCGAGATTTAGGTTCTCGTACGGAAACGTGTTGGGGTTCGAGTCCCCATACCCGCACCACGCCGGGGACTTCCAAGAGCTGCTCCCTGATTTCCCGCCGTGAGTTTTTCTCCTCTCACGGTGGGATTTTCACAACACGAACCATACCATATCTCTTTCAGTATGCGAGGTGGGATACATATGCGGACAGTACAGGAATGGCTCCGCCAAATGGATGAAAACAAGTTGGCGGACGAGTATATCGCGCAGCACCAATTCGAACCCATCCGGGTGCAGGACAAGAGCAGGACCGTCCAGGACCTTCTGGACCGCGGAAAAGAGAACTTCATCGCCTTCATCCGGATGTTGAAGGGACTCGAAATCCAGCCGGACGAGGAGGGCCGGGAGTGCGTCATCTTCGGGTGTAAGGCCATCCGGGATGGCGGCCGTGAGATGGACACGTACATGTGCTATCTGGACGACATCATGGAGAACGACTCACCCACTCACTACGCCTACACCTATACGGATTTCGCCCAGGTGATGGGCTTCTATATCGCCGGTACGCCCTATGTGAAGAAACACATCGACGAGATACTGGTCGACATCCTCTACGAGATGTCCTTCACCGGATATACACAGGAGGAGAAAGACGCGGAGCGCCGGAAGCTGGAAGAGGCGATTGAGGAGTGCAAAGACGAGAGCAATTTGATTTCGATTGATGAGCTATATGCGTCTTACGGCATAGAGCGGGAGCCGCCGGATGAGGAGGCGGACGCCCTCCGGCGGAAGGTATACGAGGCGGAGAACGCGTTCAACCAGTTCTGCTTCCGGCGCGAGGTCCGCCTCATCCGGGAGATGCTGCGGGAAGGAAGCGGAGATTGAGCCGGGAAGCCGGTTCCATCATTCCCGAGTCCCGTTACAGCGTTTTGTTTTAGCACATCTATATACGACAGAGCGCCCCTCCTGATGGAGGGGCGTTCTTTTCAGTCCATCAATATGTCTCGGCAATCATAGTTGCCGCTTTCCCAGCAGAATACCCGCGATTTCTTCCAGCGGGCCTATCCCGTAGATGTAGCCGGATATGCGATGGGTCTCCTGGCCTTCCTCATCGAAAGCCACCATCTCCCATCCCTCCCCGTCGCACGCATCCTGGAATGCCTCCGCCTCCAGAAAGGCGCCTGTCAGTATGGACAACAGTGACCGGAAATCGTCTGGGGACATCAGATATTCCACAGTCGGCCCCGCCCCGCTGGCGGAGAACACCGGCCGCGTCCGGACCCGGCCGTCCCCATAGACCTTCCAGGTCCGCTCCTCCAGCTCGTCGCTGGAAAAGCACATCATCCCCCAGTTCATCCAGGTGGCCTGCAGCACAAGCATCTCTGACTGCTTAGAACCGGACATATCCCGCACGCCTCCTCCATCACATCTGCAGCTGTTGTATCTGCAGCCTTTGTTCCAAGTCTGACTCAAAGGCCAGGACCTCTGAGAGTGAGTCATCCAAAAGGGCAAAAATCTTATCCTTGTCGAGGTCTGTGGGGAGCTGGACAGTCTTTGTTTTGAAGGGAGTCCGCCACTGCCAGTTCTCCTTCTCAACTTTCGCGGGGTAGACATCCTGGATTCTGTTACAGATGGCGCGGAACTCATCCGTGATATTCCTGGAGCTGATACTGAATTGGATATAGAAGCTGTTGCCCGTGCGATTGATGATTTCATAGAAGTAGTGGTTGGGAGAATTCCAGCCACTCGGTGCGTCCTGCAGGTCCGGGAGGATTTTAGACATCGCCTCGGTCGTGAAACGCGTGCAGGTCCGATTACTGCGTGACAGGTGGGCGACCACATCTTTCCGACTGACCATCCACTCTCTGAAAAGCCCGGCAATATGGTAGAGCCGCTTCTCCTCGTCGCCCACATCCCGCACATACGGCAACAGGACCTCGCAAAATCTGGCGCTCATATCCGCGTGGAACCGCGCCATCGCTGCCCAGTCGTCCTCGTTGGTGATGCTGACACCACCCAACGTGGCTGTGATTTTGGAGTTCTTTACCCCGGCTTCTCTTTCCCAGGCCAGGGCGGTGCCCAGCTCTCTCTCGATTTCCTCCTTGTGGCTGAATATCGTATCATATACTGCACGATTTTTGATACTATCATTGCCCGCCAGATAGAGGCAAACGCCGGCATCCACATAGTTTGCGAAGCACGCGATGCTGTCCCCAGGCACACCGAAGAACCCGAACAAGGTGTTGGATGTGGTGTGATTCGAATTTCCGAAAACGCCGCTGAAGGCGTTTTTCTTTTGTATCATCGGAAGTGAGTAGTCCCAATACCGCAGTCGTAAATCGTAGCGGTCCGCGTCCGCCGCCTTATCCATCTCCTTATCCCGCAGATAGAAAATCAGGTCCAGGGGGTCCGCTCCATACAGGGGGAATAAGCGGCGGAGGAGGCTCAGCTTCATCGCTGTGCTGGTGTTTTTCTCGATGTAGATATCCTCGTCTATCTTCAGGGCCGTGCGCAGGTCAGAAGCCTTATCGCTGACATAGGCAAGCAAATCCGCACTGCCGCTAGTATTGAAAGCGATATTTGTCAGCACGGACTTATCCGTCTGATGCAGGTATTTGACCACATGCTCGAACATGTCCGTCCAGCTGGTCACGACCTGTTCGACATTCAGGTAGCGGTATTTGGCGATGTCCTGCCCGGTGAGGTCCGCGTTCTCATCATCCAGGCTGCAGGAATCAAATTCCCTCTTTGCCGGAACGAACGATGTCTGGGGATACGCCCAAATCTCCTTGGCGCGCTCCACCATCTCGGCGCTGCGTTCTTCCAGCTCCCGCAGCCCCCAGGCATCCTTCGTGGCAATCTTCTGATTCATCTTGAGGCCGCTGGCCCTATATCCGCCCTGGGCGTCATCTCGTTTCTCCAGGAAGGTACCGTTGCTCAGGCTGGGATTGTATCCCGTCAGCGTCAGATTGGCCAGGCGGTGCAGCCACGTCGTGTAAATCTCCTGGTAGTTCTCCCCGAGCGCCGCGACCCACGCCGGCGTCAGATGCTGCGGCATGATATGCTCTATCGAGTAGGTGTTGTTGTCGAAGTGCGTATAGACATCTTTCGTCTCAACGGTTCCGTAGTTCTCGAACCGCTCGAACATGTAGACCTTATATTTGCCCCGCATGAGGTAGACCTGCTTATCCGCCAAGGCGGCCGTGAACTCCTCATCGCTGGGGAACCGTCCGCTCTCCTTTTTCGACATCAACGCGTAGATGAACTTCTCAACATACCCGTCAGTACTGCCGTCATAGCGGAGGATTTCCCGATTCAGATTCAGGAATATCTTATTCAGCGCATTGGTCGGGACCTCGCAGATATTCCTGCGGAACAGATAGTTCTCCGTAATGAGGAAAACACGCAGGACATCCTCGGTAGTGAGCTTCCCATCCTGATGGAGCCGCATCACCTCCATCAGGAACGGCCGGGTCACGACGATTTCCAGCCGCTTCATCCGATAGAGGCAGTCATCCAGCTTCGGTTCCTGCATCCCGCTTTTGCAGGTCTGGAGCTTCTCGAAAAACCGCGCATACCGCAGCAGGTCGTTCAGGAGCCCCTCGACCTGGATGCTCGAATCCTCCGCGAAGGTCTTGAACGCGCGATACACGTTGTTGATGGTGGGCGTCACCTGCTGCTTGATGCTCAGGTAATCGCGCACAAATCCGCTGACATCGTTGGAGGTACAGCTCTCAATCTTGGCCCAGTACTTCTCATAGTACTCCGTCTGGTCCTGCGGCGGGAGTCCCATAAGGATGAAGTTCCGAATCTTATCGCCCTCCGTCAGCGCCAGCCCCGTTGAATTGAGGCTCTCAAATATCAGCTGCGCGTTGTCGCCGGCATCCAGTGTGATGCTGATGATTTCCAGCTTCCCGACAGCCGCGTATATCTCATCCACCGGGATACGTTCTTTCAGCAGAGTCTCGCAGAAAAACTGGTAGTTGAGGGTCAGGTTGGAGGCGCGGTCATAATCCTCCTCGTCGCCAAACAGCTTCTCCAGCGCCTCCCTGTCCCCCTTGACGGGCCTGAGTTTAATCCGGTCCTCTGGCCGCGCCCACGGGGAAATCAGGAACCTCTGGTTTATCTGCTCATCCAGCCTGTCCTCCTGCGGCGTTATCTTTTTCTGAGCCACCAGATTCCGGATAGCCAGCAGGAGCAGAGAGACCGTCGTAAGGCGCTGCTGCCCATCGATGATATGGTACTCGATTTTGCTTCCGTTTGGCACGACAGACGAAACGATGCTCCCAAAAAAGTGGCTCTCCCGCCGGTCCCGGATTATCTTCTTCAGGTCCTCATAGAGCTGGCGGCAGTTGTCAATCCGCCAATCATATTTCCTTTGATAGACCGGAATGACATACCGCTTGTCCGCCCCCTCCATAAAGGCGGTCATCTTCGATTCGGAACCTTTCATGTGGCTCTCCTCCCCATCCTTTTTATATCTCTTTCATACAGCCTGCCGGCGCAAAGGCAGGCGCAGTATCCAGGCGTCCTTGACCGCATCCTCGATTATCCCTCGATTCAGGTTATACCAGCTCAGGCAGTTATCCAGAATGATGGCATCGGAAGTGACCACATTCTCCATGCGGTAGAGTTCCTTGTCCACGCATGAGCTCAATTCCGTACGGACATCCACGCGATGCCTTTCCGCTTCTTCCCGCAACAGCGCGCTCAGCCGGCCGGAGTTGGACACCTGCTGGTCCAGATAAAAGGCCGCGTCCCGCACACCCAGCGCATCCAGCCTCTCCAGCAGCAGCTCCACCGCGCGCACCGTCTTATCCACGATGCGGTAGGTGCCGCGGAGCCCCGCCATGTCCCGAATCGTGCCATCCATACCCTCTATCAGTAGGGAGCCGGAAAGGGCCACCTCCAGGGTGATGATGGTGTTGAAGCCATCCAGTACCATACTGGCAGGGACACGGGGCAGCATCGTCCGGCGGCGCTTAGACAAGGCTTCTGAGGGGGATGTGATGCGGGCCAGCGCCAGCCGCTGCCGCTCGGAGAGCAGATGGTGGTTGCCCACGAACGTGGATGCGGGCTTCAACGGGTATCCCCGGTCCAGCAGATAGCAGAGCTCCTCCCCGGCAGCCGTCAATTTCGCCACAGCCTTGTCTCCAAATTCTACTCTGTCGGAGGGGATATATCCGCGTCTTACTGTTTCCATTCTCTCACCTTTCTGCTCCCACAACTCGTGGATTCGGACTCATCCGCGCCTTGCGTCCGCCTGCAAACCTGGATATAATATACCACACTGGAACTCATCTGGGAAGGGGGCAGTGATGTGCGTATTGCCACATGGAACATTGAGCGGATGAAGCACCGCCGTTCTCTGGACGTCATCCTCCAAGAGTGTGCGAATGTCCGTGCGGACATCTTAGTACTGACGGAGACCGACTCCCGGGCCTCCCCGGAATATCCGTTTCAGGCCCACACGGCCCCGCTCACGGAAATCGCGCCGGGATTCTATCGGGACACAGAAAAACGTGTCTCCATCTACAGCCGGTACCGCTACCTTCGCCGTCTGGAGACATGCGACCCTTACACCTCTCTGTGCATCGAGCTGGAGACGGAGCGGGGCCCTCTCCTGGTCTACGGGACCATCATCGGCATCCGCGGGAACAGGGACCGTACCTTCCAGCCCGACCTGGAGAGGCAGGCGGAGGACATCCGGTGTCTGGCCGCACAGGGCCACAGCATCTGCTTCCTTGGGGATTTCAACACCAGCTTCGCAGACAACTATTACTTCACCACCGCCGGCCGGGAAGCCCTGCTGGATGTCTTTGCGGACACGGACCTCCGTCTTCTGACCGGTGACCGACGGGCGTGTGTCGACCATATTGCGGTGTCCCGCCGGTTCGTTGGGGACGGAGATGTCTCTGTGGAGGAGTGGAATCTGGACAAGCGGCTGTCCGACCATAAGGGCATTGCGGCAGAGTTTTAGTGGGGCATGACACACTACCTCATATTTCTCGCCACCCAAGTCGTCCTTTCAAACTGGGCGCCAACCAACGCGGCGTCGCAAAACTCCGCGTCCAGGCACGCGGATTCCCGCCAGAAATTGATGCCGTCCAGTCCACTGGGGAGCGGGTCCTTGTCTCTCCAGACAATATCCCCTACCCGGAATGTTCCGTCCGAACTGTTATGGCAGACGCGCAATAATACACCTCTCGGGAACTCGGCGAGGCTGGAGAAACGAGAGCCCTCATGCGACATGGCCTTCAGGAAGGAGGCCGGACACTTGACCGGGTGTCCCTGCCTCTCCCTCTCCTCCAGCATATCCAGGACGCCTATCGGGTCGATGGCGTCGCCGGAAACGAGTCGATTTTTGCGGGCGAACGCGGCCGCCTGCGGGTCGATATGGGGAATATCCATGTACGAATACCTCTGCAAAGGGATGTGAACGCAGATGTGCGGAAGATATCAATTCAGCGAATCGGAGATGGCCGAAATCAAGGAGATTGCGAGAGCCATCGACAGGAAATACGGAGCTGGCGCAAGCGCCGGCGGCGACATCACGCCCTCCATGCGGACGCCGGTCCTCGTCCCCAGCCAGTCGGGAATCGTGCCGGAGCTGTTCACCTGGGGGTTCCAGGGGCCAGGGGGACTCGTCATCAATGCCCGGGCGGAGACAGTGCCGGAGCGTCCCATGTTCCGCACCAGTTTCCTGGCCAGGCGCTGTATCATCCCGGCGTCCGGCTTCTACGAGTGTTCTGCCAGCAAGAGAAAATACTTCTTCACCAGGCCGGATGGACATCCAACCTATATGGCGGGGCTCTATGATGTCCAGAAGGGCCTGCCCCGGTACGCCATCATCACGACCGAGTCCAACGCCTCCATGAAGGACATCCACCACAGGATGCCCGTCATTCTGGAGTCGAAGGCGCTACGGCCGTGGCTCTTCGACGGGTCCGCCGCAAAGGAAATCCTGAAGATGGGGCCGCCGGCGCTGGTTAGGGAGGACGCCAGCCCGCAGCTCAGCCTGTGGTAAGGGCATGATGCCTATCCGTTTGCCTTTTCTCGATTGGGATATCGAAATGGTAGAATTGAACGGCCGGCCTCTCCAGTTCGGAAATATCCTGCCCGGGGAGCTCCCTTCTAAAAACTTCTAATACCTCTGGGGAGAAATAAGAGAAAGTCCCGTCGTACTTCGCGCCCAATTTCTCAAAGACGTGGATGCTGTGCTCATTTTCATTCTGTATCCTGACCTTGACCTGTGAGATGTGGCGCTCGGTTCAATACTGGTTCGCAAAGGCGACAACAGCTTCCGGACCGATGCCTTGATTCTGAAACCTCTTAAGGACATCGATACCCAGCTCCGGGACCGGCTCCTCAATATGCTGCATACAGACCCGGCCGCAAAATTGGCCAGTGTCCATAAGAAAAATGAGACCATTATATGTTGTCTCGCGGGTTATCTCCCTCCACGAGACCTTCAGGAACATCCTCTGGAACTCCTCGTCATCTTTCATGGAGGAGTAGTATCTGCCCTCTCTGAACAGCTCACTCACAACATCAAAGTCACTGTCATCCATTGTCCGGATGAGTAAACGTCTGGTCTCTGTAATCACGACGGACATACAGCCGGTCCCCTTTCACTCAAGCCGAAGGATTCCATCCTCTGTTCCATTATACCAGATGAATCGTGGAAAACAAGAGCGCGTGCCGGACGCGGCATTGCTCTCCTTCCAAGAAGGAATGACAAAACCGGACCCGCAAATGTATGTGCGCTTCCTGGAGAGGTTCCAAGTGGCGCCTCAGGAGAGCATTTTCATCGATGATACAGAGAAGAATGTCCTCGTTGCGGAGTCTCTTGGATTCCACAGTATCCTGTTCCAGACTTATGAGGATGCGCAAAAGCGGTTGAACTCTTTGGGTGTACAATAAAAGAAACGCAAAATAGCACCTAAGAGAGCGGCCGGCTATCTCGACTTTTCTTTTGCCCCCAAACAGAAGAATAAATGGGGCAAATGGGACCCTTTCCTGCCGCGCCCGCCGGACTGCTTCCGCCTGCATGTACCAAAAGAGTCTAGCTGTGCTGTAAACAAAAAGCGGAGCCACCAGTGAGCGCATACACATCAGTTCCCGCACAGCCTAGCGGAGCGGCTGAACGGTGACGAAGCCAGCGGTGTGAAAGGGCCGGCTCAAAGAAGGGCGCAAATCAGGAGCGCAGGCCCGCCCGCGAGTACGCCTGACACAAAACCTGCCGCAAAAAGGCAAGAAAGAAGAGTGATGGATGGAGACTTCCCCTTTAGGCGAAGTCTCCATTCATCGTCCCGGCGGCGATGAAAAGCACCGCCATCAACAGCATCAACATAGCAGCGGCGCCGGACGCAATGGGAGACAGCCAGCTGTATTAGAGAGCCAGCTGAAAAGAAGGGTGTTGTGCCCAGGACGTTTGCCCGCCCGGTTATGCGCTCGACGGCTGGGCGCAGCCACAAAAGCCTGAAACGATAAAAGATAGCACAGGGCGGCCGGTATAGGCCGGCCGATGTGGTACGGCGACGTGGAAAAGTCTCACCAGCAACCCTCCACACAAATTGCGGCGCCGGACATAACAGGAAACAGCCAGCGGTGTGAGAGAGCCTGCTCAAAGGAGGGCGTCGAGCCGTGAAAAATTTCCCCTTTCTCGCCACATAACATCAGAAGAGAGAAAGTGTGTGAGACGCCGCGTGTGGAATGCGACGTGGGATTGCCTGCCGTTGGGTATGCGTCAGGCGGACAAGGTGGGTAGGGTATGAGGTAAGGGATGATATAGGAGGGAACCATATGGGTGGCGCAGATAGGTCGGGGCACCTGATGGGATGGGAGCTGCGGAGGAGATGGGAACGCCGTGGAGCCGGAGACGCGAGGAGCCGGGAATACCGAGGAGCGGGAGATACGAGGAGTTATGAGTGCCGAGGGGCGGGAGATGCGAGGAGCCAGGAGTGCCCGCCAGCCAGTCGCCGTGACGACACGCTGAAAATCCAGACTGACTTTGAGCAACTTAGCTGCGAAGCGGATAAGTTGTGAGGCAAGCGGCGCCGTCTATAAGCTCCACCCGCATCACTCCACCGCCAGCCGCGGCGGCGCGACAGCGGTTACGGACCAGCTGTGTGAAAGGATAAAGCTCAAGAGAAGGGACCCGGAGCACGCCGGTTTTTGGGGTCAGAGGGGGTTTGGGAGGCGGCGTGAGAGAGGGGTGCGGAACTGTTAAATTCCTTCCAATTTTCTGGAAGTCCAATTTCATCGTCATTTTGCACAAAAATCGGGTTCCGTGGTCAACTCCGTGGTCATTTCCGTGGTCAACTCCGTGGTCATTTCCGTGGTCAACTCCGTGGTCAAACAACCCACACGACACATAGGATTATTACCAATTTTAGCCCGTTTTGGGGCCGTTTTTAGGGCCTCTTGTGCAATTTGCACAAAACCTCTCCAAAAACGCATAAAACATACAAATCCCCTCTTCGCCTAAAAGTCTGATTTTGATGTTAGATTAGGCGAAAAAGGGTGAATTTGGGCGAATCGAAGGGACTGAAATGGGTTTTCAAGGTGCGTAGGGGCATTTCGTACATCAGGTTTGGCCTGCGGGGTCGTTTTCAGCCGGATTTCAGAAAATGGTTGTTTATTCACAATTTAGGAATTTTTATAATATT
>CANRHK010000021.1 GCA_947630395.1 uncultured Oscillospiraceae bacterium | reverse complement strand
AACCAGCTCCTGACGCTGACGGACAAGGGCCGGGCGCTGGCGGAGGAGATCCGGCGGGTGGTCCGGCACCTCCAGGAGGAGCTGGATCAGGGCGTGACGGAGGAGGAATTCCTCATTTTTTACCGCGTTCTGCACATTCTTGACCAGAGATTGGAGGAGCGGACATGATCCGTTTGATTGTAGATTCCACCTCGGATATCTCCAGGGAGGAGGCCGAGGCTCTGGGGATGGTCTTCATCCCTATGCGCGTTACCATCGGGCAGGAGGAGTTCCTGGACGGCGTCACCTTGGGCAAGGACGAGTTCTACCGCCGCCTGGCCGCCGGCGGGAACCTGCCCAAGGCCAGCATGATCAATAGCTATGAATACGAGCGGATCTTTGACGAAATCGAGGCCGCCGGGGACCAGGGGCTGGTGATCACCCTTTCGGAGAAGCTGTCCGGCACCTGTCAGGCGGCTCGGAAGTGAGGGAATCTATCCGCAGAGCCTGTGGCGGCGGGAAATAAGAAATAGCAGGAGGGGCTTATGAAGTCAATTTTGATCAAGGATACCACCCGGGAGGAGCGGGAGCGCATTGTGGCCGGGTCCCTGGCCGTCTGCGGCGGGACCTGCGATTTTTGTAATGGCTGCGACAACCTGGGTGGCGGGCGGATCGATGAAATCTACCGTCCCTATATCGAGGGCGAGAAAGAAATCACGGAAATCAACGCGGAGTACCGGTCCGGATTTGTCCGCGGATAAATCCGCCGGTCCGTGAAAACGGCTTCTCTCCGCTGGGAATGCGCGCCGTCCGCAAATAACTCACCGGGGTTTCCGCCGCTGGAGGGTAAAGAGATAGACGGGATTCTGGGCCGCCATCAGGTGATAATGGCCCGCCTCTCTCCCCCGGGCGGCGGAGAGACACACCACCTCGCCCTCTGGGAACTCCGGCAGCAGGGCGGTCAGCTCCGCCAGCGTCTCCAGGGACACGGCGGCGGCCACGATGCGCACGTGCGGATTCTTCTCCAGCAACAGGTCCACCAGCGCACGGAGATTGCCAGAGCTGCCGCCGATAAAGGCGTGGGTGGGGGTGGGCAGGTCCCGGCAGACGTCGGGGGCACTGCCGGGGATGATATGCACGTTCCCGACGTGGAATTTCCGGATATTCTCCGCCAGGAGGGCCAGGGCGCCCTCCTTTTTTTCAATGGCGTAGACCGCCCCCCGGCGGGCCTGGAGGGCCATCTCGATGGACACGGACCCGGTGCCCGCCCCGATGTCCCAGCAAACTGCGTCCCCGGTGAGGCCCAGACAGGAGAGGGCCACGGCCCGGACCTCCCGCTTGGTCATGGGCACCACCGCGCCATCGACGCCCCTGCCCCGCTGGAACCACTCGTCCGGGAGTCCGGGGGTGAAGGAGACAGCACGGTCGTTCTCAAGGAGGGCGGCGCTGAGGCTGTCGAAGGTCTTTTGCGACAGTTTCTCCGCCGTGCCGGCGGTGATACGCTCCTCCGGGTAGCCCAGGCGCTCCCCCACGCTGACACGGACATGGCCCAGTCCGGCGGCGGTGAGGGTTTGACAGAGCCTCGCTATGCCGCCCTCCCCGCCCACTAGGGCGAACACCCGCCGGTGGGTGGCTACGTCCACCACCGGGTCCACGTCCCGGCCGTGGCAGCTGAGGCAGTACACGTCCTCGTAGAAGGTACCCAGTCTGGCGCATAGCACCGCCAGGGAGCTGAGCCCCGGCAGCACCGTGACCTCACAATCGTTCAGCAGGGGCAGCAGCTTTTTGGTCCCGCTGTAGAAGCCCGTGTCCCCGGAGAGCAACACCGCGAAGCGGCGGCAGTCCCGGCGCTCCCGGATGGCGGCGGCGATGGCCTCCGGCGCGATGGCGGCCACCAGCTTCTGGTGGGGGCCGGCCCCCGCCGCCTCCAGCATCCGCCGGGCTCCAATGAGGCAGTCCGCCTCCCGGGCGGCCCGGCGGACCTCTCCGGTCATGCCCGGCCCGCTCCCCGGCCCGATGCCCGCCAGTGTCACCTTGGGCCGCAGGGTCAGGCCGAATTTTTGAGACAGCAGGTCCGCAGTGCCGGAGAAATCCAACCCCGCCCCCTGAGGCGGACGGCCCACCACCAGCAGGGAGGCCCCGGCCTCTTTCGCGGCCTCCGCTTTCTCCCGGAAGCCGCCGGTATCACCGGTGTCCTTGGTCACCAGCCATTTCGCCCCGGTCATCCGCAGCGTGGCAACGTTCATCTCCCTGGAGAAGGGCCCCTGCATGGCCAGGATGCGGGCCGGCGGCAGCCCCGCCGCCGCACAGGCGTCCAGGGACGCCGCCATGGGCAGCACCCGGGCGTAGACCCGCTGGGAGAAGTCCGGCAGAACAGCATACCGCCCCAGCTCCTTGCTGCCGGTGGTCAGGAGAATGGTCCCCTCGGTGTCTTTCAGGAACTCCACCGCCGCCGCTGTGTCCTCCATAAAGAAAGCGTCGCCGGGGGCGGCGTCCCCGCCCCGGAGAAGACGCAGATACTCCGTCCCCGCCGCCCGGCAGGCGGCGGCGATGTGTTCCGTCACGGCGGCGGCGTAGGGGTGGGTGGCGTCCACCACGCAGTCGAACCCCTCCCGGCGAAACAGCGCCTCCATCTCCGCCTCCGTCAGCCGTCCGGTGGAGATGGTCAGGTGCTCCCGGGGCGTCAGCAGGGTCTCCCCGTACTCCGTGGCCACACAGGCGGTGACAGCCACCGGCTGGCGGTCCAGCAGCTCAATGAGCTCCCGGCCCTCGGTGGTGCCGGCAAAGACGCACAGCTTACGCATCCCGGTATCCTCTGGGGGTCACCAGCTTGCCGCCGATGATACGGGTGTCGGAGTTGCCCACAAAGGCGGTGCAGAACATGTCCGCCGGGTAGTCCCGCAGTTGGGCCAGGGTCAGCAGCTCCCAGCGCTCCCCCTCCCGGCCGATGTTCCGGGTGACGCCGCAGGGACGGTCCGGCGGAAGCGTCTCCAGCAGCACGTCACAGGCCTGTTTTAAGGTCTCCGGCCGCATCCGGCTCACCGGGTTGTAGATGGCGATGGCAAAATCCCCCTCCGCCGCGCAGCGCAGCCGCCGGACAATGAGTTCCCACTCCGTCAGCCGGTTGCTGAGGCTGACGGCGCAGAAATCGTGGGTCAGGGGCGCGCCCAGCAGGGCCCCGCCTGAGCATGCCGCTGTGAGGCCGGGGATGACCTCAATCTCCGGTTCCCTGTCTTCTCCGCGAAGCTCGTAGAGGAGGCCCGCCATGCCGTAGACGCCGCTGTCCCCGGAGCAGACCATGGTGACGTGTTTGCCGCTCTTTGCTGCCTCCAGGGCCATGCGGCAGCGCCGCACCTCCCCGGTCATGGGGGTGGTGATGATCTCCTTACCGGGGTAGCGGTCCTTGACCAGGTCCACGTACACCGTGTAGCCCGCGATGACCTCACAGGCTTTCAGGGCTTCGTCCGCCCGGATGGTCATATTGTCGTAGTTGCCGGGGCCGATGCCCGCCACTGTCACTTTTCCCATAGCTTCCTCCTCAATATTAAAAGGTGATGGTATACTCCTCCAGCGCCAGGGCTGCGGTCACGCCGTCTCTGGCGGCCTTTCGCGCCAGCAGCCGGACCGCGCCCCGCAGCGCCGCCCGTTCACAGACGTTGTCCACGCCGGTAATGTCCCGCACAAAGGCCGAGGGGGTGAAATCTCCCTCCACGTCCCGCAGTTCCTCCGGAGAGTAGAACGTAATGGGCCAGCCCCGCTCCCGGCAGAACGCCAGCAGCCCCGTCTCGTCCCGCTTTAAATCGATGGATGCCGCCAGCTTCACCGCTCTGGGGTGGATGTTGTTTTCCGTCAGCACTGTGTCCACCAGGGCGGCGATTTTGTCCGCGCCAGCGCCTTTCCTGCATCCGATGCCCACATGCACCACGGGCGGCACCAGCAGGACCGTTTCCTCAAAGGGTCTGTTCCGTTTCCAGGACACGCAGATGCCCACCGGCCCCGCGTCCCCCGACACCACTCCGTTGGGCAGCTCCCCTTGGATGGGGAAATCGCTGCAAAGGGGCACCGGGCCTCCCAAAATAGCGGCGGAGACCGCCTTGGCCGCGTCCATGCCGTCGATAAAGAGTCCCTGTTCCGCAGCCCAGGCGTCCACGGAAAATTTTCCGTTCACGTCCGTGGCCGTGGTCACCACCGGTGTGGCCCCCAGGGCCGCTGCGAGGCGGGCGGTCAGGACGTTGGCGCCGCCGATGTGGCCGGAGAGCAGGGCGATGACAAACTTCCCCCGCTCGTCCAACGCCAGCACCGCCGGGTCCGTCCGTTTGTCCCGAATGTAGGGGGCGATGGAGCGCACCGCGATGCCTACGGCCCCCACAAACACCAAGGCGTCCGCCCAGGCGAACACCGGCCCGGTGAACTTCGAGCAGGGGGGCTCCATGGCCTCGAACCCCTCCCGGCGGTACTTGTCCACGGTGTAGGCCCGGCACTGGTTCCCCGGACCCGCCAGGGCCGCCCGCACCCGATCCGCCGTGTCACAGCCCCGGCGGCTGTAGGCGAAAATGGCCAGCTTCATACCTGTTCCTCCGCAGCCGGACGGTAGGCGGTGGAGAATTGGGGGTCGTAGAGCTTGGAGCGGAGATACTTCTCCCCCATGCAGTCCCCCACGATGATGAGGGAGGTCTTCGTAAGGCCGTGCTCCCGCACGGTCTGCCCCAGGGTGCCCACGGTGCAGCGGAAGATTTTCTCGTCGGGCCAGGTGGCCTTGTACACCACCGCCGCCGGGGCCTCAGGGGCATAGCCGCCCTCCAGCAGCTCGTTTTGCAGCTTATCCGCCAGGGCGGTGCTGAGGAACAGAACCATGGTGGCCCCGTGGGCGGCGAGAGACTGGATGGACTCCCGCTGGGGCACCGCCGTCCGCCCGGCGGTGCGGGTGATAATCACTGTCTGGGACACGTCCGGCAGGGTGTACTCCGCTTTCAGGGACGCCGCCGCGCCGCAGAAGGCGCTGACGCCGGGGCACACGTCGTAGCTGACGCCCAATTTCTTCAGCGCGTCGAACTGTTCCCGCACCGCGCCGTAGATGCTGGAGTCCCCCGTGTGGAGGCGGACGGTGGTCTTGCCCGCCGCCTCGGCGGCCTGTACCACGTCCAATACCTGCTCCAGAGTCATCTCCGCGCTGTTGTGAATCTCGCAGCCCGGTTTGGTGTAATCCAGCAGCGCCGGGTTCACCAGGCTCCCGGCGTAGATCACCACGTCCGCCTCACCCAGAAGCCGCGCCCCCCGGACGGTGATAAGGTCGGCCGCCCCGCTGCCAGCGCCTACAAAATGTACCATCTTCCTATCCCTCCACAATCTTCCTGATAAGAGCCGGGGCGTTCTCCGTCCGGCTCAGCAGTCCGTACACCTTGGAGAAGAGCACCGCGCCCGTCTCCAGCTCCTCCCCGGCCCTGGCGGACAGGTGGAACGCCGCTCTCTCCGTCAGCCGGGACAGGGCGGCCCCGCATACCCCCGCCTCTTGCAGAACGCGGAGGGCGTCATCACAGGCCACGCAGTGTAATAACTCCGCTGTCCTATCCGGCGGCAGGCCCGCCGCCGCGCCGTGGGCGGCCAGGATCTCCATACGGCAGTCGCCGTATTTCGAGTGGGTGTTCAGCATCCCCCCGGCCACCTTCACCAGCTTGCCGATGTGGCCCACCAGCAGCGCCCCCCGGAAGCACAGCTCCCGGCAGATATCCAGGCTCTCGCCGATGAAGTTGGAGGTCTGCACCGCCAGAGCAGGGTCCAGCCCCAGGCCGTCTCGGATGAAGTCCAATCCATAGTTCCCCGGGGTCAGCAGCACGTACTCCGCCCCGGCGCACCGCCGCTGGCGCAACTCCACCCGGATGGTATCGACGAGGGCCTGCTCGCTCATGGGCTCCACGATGCCGGTGGTGCCGAGAATCGAGATACCCCCTACGATGCCCAGCCGGGGGTTGAAGGTCCGCTTGGCCAGGGCCTCCCCCTCCGGGGCGGAGATGACCACCCGCAGCCCGCCCCGGTAGTCCGCCAGGCGCATGACCTCCTCCACCGCCTCCCGGATCATCCGCCGGGGCACGGAATTGATGGCCGCCGCCCCCACCGGCTGGTCCAGGCCGGGTCTGGTCACCTGGCCCACCCCCGCCCCGCCGTCAATGGCGATGCCGGGGGCGTCCACAGGGGTGACGGCGGCGAAAATGAGGGTGCCGCGGGTCACGTCCGGGTCGTCGCCGCTGTCCTTCTCGATGGCGCAGGCGGCGCTCCCCGCCGTCAGGCTGGGCTCCCGGACGGCCAGCTCCAGCCGGATGCCCTTAGGGGTAATCAGAGCCACGGTGTCCGGAAAATGCCCTGTCAGCAAGGCCAGAGCCGCTGCCTTTGCCGCGGCGGCGGCGCAGGACCCGGTGGTGTAGCCCAGCCGCAGCCTTTTGCCGCCCTTGACGATGTACTCCTCCATACTCAGCGGGAGATTTGGTAGAGCATGGCGTTGCAGATGGCGGCGGCCACGTTGCTGCCGCCCTTCCGGCCCCGGGCCACGATGTAGGGCACGCTGGCGGTCATGATCCGCTCCTTGCTCTCCACCACGTTCACAAACCCCACCGGCACGCCGATGACCAGGGCCGGGGCGATCTTCCCCGCCGCGATCAGCTCATAGAGGGACACCAGCGCCGTGGGGGCGTTGCCGATGGCGAAGATGCAGGGCTTCTTCAGCCCCGCCGCCCGCTCCATGGAGACCATGGCCCGGGTGACGCCCCGGGCCTTGGCCTCCTCCGCCACGTCGGGGTCGGACATGAAGCAGCGGATCTCCCCGCCCAGGCGTCCCAGCACCGTCTTGTTGATGCCGGCCCTGACCATCTGGGTGTCGGTGACAATGTTGCACCCGGCCCGAAGGGCGGCGACACCCTTTGCCACCGCGTGCTCGGAGAAGCGGAGGTTGTCCGCGTAGTCGAAGTCGGCGGTGGTGTGGATGACCCGCTTGATCACCGGCTCGTTCTCCGGGTCCAGGGTTCTGTCCCCCAGCAGCTCTGTGATGATTTCAAAGCTGCGCTTCTCGATGTCCTTGGGCTTGACGGTCTCAAACATGGCGTCTCTTCTCCTTGATACAAGCTTGATAGAAGTTTTTCGCAAACTCCGGGTTGGCGTAGAAGTGAAAGTGGGGGAACCCGGCGTAGAGAGTCTCGGTGGCGTGGACGCAGTCCCACCGCCGCCCGGCGGGCCTCTCCGCCGTGAAATCCCCGCCCGGGTCCTGGGTGTCCCAGTGGTGGAACTCGTGGCCCCGGATGCTCTCCCCGGCCCGGCAGAGCAGGTTGTCCCGCTTCGCCATCAAAGTCACATAGCCGAACCGGGTCAGATGACCGGTGTCGAAGCACCTCCCCGGCAGGAGACCCACCATGGGCCAGTCTCCCACGGCCTCGGTCAGGTACATGAAGCCACCGCACTCCGCGACGCAGGGCAGGCCCCGCGCCAGGGCCGCTTTTATGGACGAGCGCATGGAGGCATTGCGGGAGAGCTGTCCGGCGTACAGCTCTGGGTACCCGCCGCCCAGATACAGGCCGTGGACGTCCTCCGGCAGTGTTTCGTCCTCCAGGGGGCTGAAGGGCACGAGCTCCGCGCTCATCTTCGCCAGGGCCTCCAGGCCATCCTCGTAGTAGAAGCAAAACGCCCGGTCCCGCGCTACGGCAATCCGCACCGGCTCATTAAACTTGGGGAGCGCCACCGGCTCATATGTGAGCGCCGGGGCTTCCCGCGCCAGGGCCAGGAGGCCGTCCAGGTCGATGGTCTCCGCCGCCGTCCGGGCCAGAAGATGGAGCTTTTCCTTCAAGCCCTCCACCTCCGCCGCCGTGACAAGGCCCAGGTGGCGGCTCTCCAATCCCGCCGCCGGGAGGCGGGGCAAATGGCCCAGGGGCCGCACCTGTCCGCCGAACCGCTCCCAGATAGCCCCGGCCAGGGCGTCATAGAGGGGTTTGGAGCAGTCATTGAGAATGACGCCCCGGATGCCGCTGTCCGGCTGGAAGCGCAGAAAGCCCTCTATCTCCGCCAGCACCGACAGCGACGCCCCTTTGGCGGACGCCACCAGCACGGCGGGGCTCCTGGTCAGCTTCGCCGTCTCCCAGGTGCTGGCCTCCGCAGTGGTGAGGCCCATGCCGTCGTAGTAGCCCATGACGCCCTCGATGATGGACACATCCCTGTCGCCGCCGTTTTTCGCCAGCAGGTACCGGAGGGTATTCTCCGGGAAGAAGAAAGCGTCCAGGTTGGCGCTCCTGGCGCCGATGACACGGCTGTGGAACATGGTGTCGATGTAGTCCGGCCCGCACTTAAAAGCGCC
This sequence comes from uncultured Oscillospiraceae bacterium, assembly GCA_947630395.1. Classification (GTDB taxonomy): domain Bacteria; phylum Bacillota; class Clostridia; order Oscillospirales; family Oscillospiraceae; genus Pelethomonas. The sequence goes on along the minus strand of CANRHK010000021.1, from coordinate 10,619 downwards.
CACCTTCATGCCCCGGTCCACCAGGGCCTGAAGCACGGCACAAGCCACGGTGGTCTTGCCGCAGCCGCTGCCCGTCCCGGCCAGCACCAGCCGGGGGATACTTCTCCGATTCACAAGCGTCCTCCCCTCTCCAGGATACAGAAAAGGCCGGCCGGCGGTCCCTCCTTTTCTGAGAGCGGTATGCTGTCAGAAGCCCGCGTCGGGATACAGGTACTGGGCCAGGGTGCGATAGGCCTGGTCGTACATGTGGTTGGCCTTGTTGTGGAAGAGGTTCTTGTCCAGCTGGTAGAAGCGGCCCTCCTTGTTGGCCCGCAGCTCCTGCCACACCGGGTTGTCCCCCACCATGTTCATGAGCTGATCATACATCTCGCCGGGCTCGTTGTACCAGCTGAGGAACAGCATGTCGGGATCCAGGGCGTACAGGTCCTCCAGGCTGATCTCCACATTGGCGCTGCCGGCGTCGTTGTCGGGATCCGCCAGGTTTACGCCGCCCAGCTCCTTGAGAATGGCGCCGGGCTGGGACTCGCCGGTGTAGGCCTTCAGCACGTCGGAGCTGACCACCAGAATGACGGCGGTGGGGGCATTCTCCGTCTCAGGCACGGAAGAGACGATGTCGATGATGCCCTGGGCGGTGGTATTGGCCACCTCGTCCCACAGCTCGGGATGGCCGGTCAGGTTGCAGAACACCTTGAACCACTTCAGATAGTCCTGCACGCCGTCGTAGTTGACGCCGATGACGGGGATGCCCACCGCCGCCGCGGGACCGGAGATGGTCTCATAGCCCTTCATGCCCACGGAGGTGACAATGAGGTCCGGCTTCTCCGCCAGGATGGTCTCCACGTCCCAGCCCGTGCCGGCGGAACTCTCGGTGACCACCTTCACGCCCTCGTCCTGGGTGATATCCCGGCCGATCTGCTCCTCATAGAGGGTGACGGCGCTCTTGCCGCCCACCGTCAGGGGCACGGTGCCTCCGGCCTCGTACCACAGGGCCACCAGGCTGCCGTACAGCACGGCCACCTTCTGGGGGTTCTTCTCCACGGTCATCTTCTCGCCGCTGCCGTCGTCGGTGAAGGTGACGGCGGTGTCGGTGACAGTGACCTCCTCGGCCTCGGACAGGTAGTACTCCACCACCTCGTTGTTCACCTCGGGGTTCTGGCCGTCGCCGCTGTTCTGGCTGTCGTTGCCGCCCGCGTTATTTCCGCCGGCGCCGCCGTCCCCGGCGTCCTGCTGGTTCCCCTGGTTCTGTCCGTTGTTCTGTCCGTTCCCCTGGCCACCGCAGGCCGCAAGGGCCAGGACCATGGAGATCGCCAGAAGCAGTGCTAACATTCGTTTCATCGTTGTTCCTCTTTTCTGTTTGTTTTTTTATTTGCCGCGCGCCATGCGGGCGCGTACAGCCGGTGTCAGGTTCGCTGCTCCGCCCGCAGCTTCTCGGGAATGAGGAACGGACAGCCGTTCCTGTTGTCGCGGAGAATTTGAGAATCAATGTGGAAGACGTGCTCCATGCTGTCGTGGGCGATGATGGCCTCCGGCGGGCCGTAGCTGCAAACGCGCCGGTCCTTCAGCACATAGATCCGGTGGGAGTACCGGGCGGTGAAGTTCATGTCGTGAAGCACCATGACAATGGTGATCTTCAGCCGCTCCCCCAGCTCCCGGATCAGCTCCAGCACCTCCACCTGATAGCCCACGTCCAGGTAGGTGATGGGCTCGTCCAGCAGCAGAATCTCCGGCTGCTGGCAGATGGTCATGGCGATCCACGCCCGCTGCTTCTCCCCGCCGGAGAGGTTGTTGAGCATCCTGTCCTCCAGCTCTGTCAGCCCCGTCAGCTCCAGGGCCCTGTCCACCATCCGCCGGTCCTCCTCCGTCAGCCCCCGGCCGAACCGCTTGTAGGGGTAGCGGCCATAGGACACCAGGGTGCGGATGGTGATATCCCGTGGGGACACGTGGACCTGGGGCAGATAGGCGATCTTTTGGGCCAGCTCCCGGGGGGTGTACTGCCCGATGGGTTTTCCCTCATAGACGGGGCTGCCGGCCTGGGGCGTCACCACCCGGGAGACCGTCTTGAGAAGGCTGCTCTTGCCGCATCCGTTGGGGCCGATGATGGTGGTGATGCGGCCCTTCTCAAAGTCCATGGTCACGTTCTCCAGGATCTGCCGCTTGCCGTAGGCAATGGATATGTTGTCAAATCCGAAATACATGCCGTGCTCCTCCCTTCCCGTCAGGCGATATTCTTCTTCCGCAGCAGGTAGAGGAAGAAGGGCGCGCCGATGAAGGAGAGCACGATGCTGACCGACAGCTCTCCCACCGGCAGCACAATCCGGCCGATGGTGTCGCAGATGACTACAAAGGAGTAGCCCAGGAGGATGGAGGTGGGAAACAGGTAGTGGTAGTCCGATCCAATGATGAGCCGGGAGATGTGGGGGATGATGAGGCCCACAAAACTGATGAGTCCCGCCACCGCCACCGAGGCCCCCGCCAGCAGGGAGGCGACAGCGATGAGGAACAGCCGGAACCACTCGGTGCGCAGGCCCAGGGAGTTGGCCATCTCGTCCCCCAGCATCAGGATGTTCATTTTGGCCGGCAGGAAGAAGCAGACAAAGACGCCCACCGCCATGTAGGGCAGAATCATGGCCAGGTCCTTCCACACCGTGCCGTTGAGGCTGCCCACCAGGTGGCCGGTGGCATCCGCCAGGCGCTCGGAGAAGAAGCTGCGGATGATGTCGTTGAAGGCGCTGAACATGGCGGACACCGCCATGCCGGAGAGGATCATCCGCACCGGGCTGACCCCCTTCTCATAGGCCAGGAGGTAGATCAGCATGGTGGTGACAAAGGATCCCGCGATGGTGCCCACCGGCAGCAGGGCCCGGAATTGGGGAAACGCCACCAGGGTCAGATATCCCACAAAGCTGGCGCCGCTGGTGACACCGATGGTGGAGGGGGACGCCAGGTGGTTGCGCATGACGCCCTGGAGGATGCAGCCGGCCAGGGACAGGCACACGCCTACCATGCCGCCGCAGAGAATCCGGGGCAGGCGCACGTTCCACACCAGCATCCACGCCTCCGCCTGGCTGTCAAAGAGCGCCTCCACCACCTGGAGCACCGTGTATTTCACGCTGCCCACGGCTGTGCAGGCCAGGGTGGACGCCACGCACAGCGCCGCCAGCACCGCGATCACCGTCAGCCGGTAGCCCAGGGACTGTTTCACTTTTTTTGCGGTCTCTCCCATATCCTCACCTCCGGGGACATCTCCCCCGCAGACAGCAAAAAACGGACACGGCCTTAAAAAGGCCATGTCCGTTTTCTACATGCGCAATTGATTGACGGCATCCTCTGCCTGGGACGCAGTCGGGTTCTCAGCACCATAGGTCTTCCGGCTCGTGTATTGGGGAGCTTTCGCTCCTGCGCCTGCTGTCCTACCTTCTCAGGGTCTCCCCCAATGGCCGGCTCACGCCGCGGACAACAGCCTCCTACACATACGGCAACGGGTCAATGCTCCGGACTCACACCGGATTCCCTCATCCAGGCGCCTGCCCCCGCCGGGGAGCAGTCTTCACGCCCAGACATGATGTCGTATATTCAGTTGAACGTATTATACACACGCCGGCTTCGGTTGTCAATAGAAAATGACAAATGATTGACAACCCATCTTGTTGAAGAAAAAACATCGCCAGGATATCGATTAGAGGAACCGTCTTTGGAAAGGACCAGTTCAATAGGAATTCTAGCGACATTAGGTACATTTCCTGTTTACAGCTTCTTTACTCATTCAATTACCCTGCCCTTGCGAAAGCACAAAAACGCCCCCGTCCACCTGTCTTTGCCGGTGGGCGGGGCGTTCTGTGTGATTTGACTGGGGTTATCCCCTCTCCTGCTCTTCGCCGCCCACGGCTCGGAGGGTGAAGCGGAAGGTAAGGGGCTTTTTCGGCAACAGGTACTCCGCCGCCGGGCGGGCGCCCCAGCTGTCGTCCCCACCCAAGCCCATCTGCATCAGGGCCGCCCGCACCACCGTGTGGTGGACCGGGGGCAGCTCGTGGGGGTGAGCGGCGTTCTCCAGCTCATGAGGCGTGTAGGGCAGGGCGGAGAACTCCATCCCCTCCCCCTCAAAGCGGAGGCCCACGCCGCTGCCGTCCGTGACCTCCGCCCAGCGGACGCCGGTGCGGTTCCCACACTCCTGGGGCGCCAGGTAGGCGGCCATGCTCTCCTCCGCCGTGGTCTCGTAGACGCCCAGCCTGCCGCCGGTTTTGCGGTCGCAGTAGGTCTCCTCCGGGCCCCGGCCATACCAGCGCAGGCGGTGGAAATCCGCGTCCATCTTCAGCAGCATCCCGAACTCCGGCATGGGACCCACTGTCTTCGCGGCGTCGGAGGTCAGCGTCACCTCCACCTCGCCGCCGGCAAAGACCCGGTAGGCGGCAGCGCAGCCGCTTCGGGGGCTGGTGGGCAGCAGGTAGGAGAAAGTAATCTCTACGTAGTTCTCCCCACGGGCAATCCGGCAGGAGGGCTCCCCCGTCAGCGTTCCGGGAACGGCGTAGAGGCTGGCGGCTTTCCACTGGGCGAAGCGGAAGGGGGCCTGACAGCCTTTGTCGTTGTCGGTGGGGGCCCGCCAGAAGTTGGGCATAGGGGCGGACTGGATCAGCTCCCGGCCCTTGTACCGGTAGGATGTCATGGCCTGCTTCGCCTTGGAGAACAGGATGCGGAAGTTCTCTCCCCGGACGCCCAGGTTCCAGGCGCCGTCAACGACCTCCGGCATCCGGGCCGGGCGGGGTTGGACGGCCATTGTACCGCCGGTCCACTCCCCAAAAGCCACCTCGTGGCCCGCCGGGGCCCAGGGGCAGTCCTCCCGCAGCCGGAAGGACACCACCGCCGAGTACTCCCCGTCCAGCTTTTCCGGCCAGAGGGGCAGCGGATAGCTCCCCCGCTCCCCCGGGGGCACATCGGTCTCCAGGGACGCCTCCCCCAGGAGGACCCCCTCCCGGAAGAGCTGCTCCACACAGACAAAGGCGGCGGTACTGGTGAAGAGGTAGTGGTTTGCCACCTCCACCCCGCCGTCCGCGACGCGGAGGCGCAGATTCTGGTACACCGCCTTGACCTCCTGCATCTTGGGGGAGGGCAGGCGGGTACCGGCGTAGACGATGCCGTCGCCGCTGAAATTGCCGTCGTTGGGCCGGTCGCCAAAGTCGCCGCCGTAGCCAAGGAACGGATTCCCGAAGCGGTCCTTTTTCTCTATGGCCTGGTCGATGTAGTCCCAGATGAAGCCGCCCTGGTAGGCGGGCACCTCCTCGGCCAGCAGGGCGTAGCGCAGCTGGTTGCCAAAGGAGTTGCCCATGGCGTGGCCGTACTCACAGGAGATGGCGGGCTTGGAGGAATCCTTCTCCAGCGCCGCGCGGATATCCTCGGCGGGCCAGTACATGTTGCTGAAGATGTCCGACGTCTCCGGATAGCGGGTGTCCCGCACGGTGCCCTCGTAGTGGACCGGGCGGGTATCAACCCGGTGGAGATAGCGGCTGACCTCCAGCAGGTTTCTGCCGCCGAAAGCCTCGTTGCCGCAGGACCAGATAAGGACGCTGGGATGGTTCCTGTCCCGCCGGACCATGGCCTCCGCCCGGGCCAGCACGCCGGGGAGCCACTTGGGGTCGTCCCCGGGGATGTGCTCCGAGAGGGGGATCCGGCCCAGCTCCACCATGTTCCACGCCCCGTGGGACTCAATGTTCGCCTCGTCGATGACATAGAGACCGTACTCGTCGCAGAGCCGGTAGAGAAAGCTCTGGTTGGGGTAGTGGCTGGTGCGGATGGCGTTGATGTTGTTCCGCTTCATGGTGAGGATGTCCTGAAGGGTCTCCTCCTCGCTGACGCAGCGGCCGTGCCGGGCGGAAAACTCGTGGCGGTTCACGCCCCGGAAGAGGATCCGCTTCCCGTTGAGCAGCATGAGGCCGTTTTCAATGGCAAAGCGGCGGATGCCCACCGGCTGGGTGATGACCTCCGTCACCTCCCCCGCCCCGTCCAGCACCGTCAGCTCCAGGCGGTACAGCGCCGGGTCCTCCGCGCTCCAGAGCCGGGGGCGGTCCACGGTCAGCGTCAGGGGTACGCCAACGGGGCCCTCCTGCCGGGCCGTCTCCCGCTCCCCGTCGTACAGGCGGCAGAGGAGGCTGCCGCTCCCCAGGGTCTCTGTCGAAATCTCCACCGCGGCCCGGGAGAAGCCGTCACTCAGGCGGGTGGCGACGGACAGATCCCGGACGTGGGTGTGGGGGACGGCGTAGAGGTACACGTCCCGGAAGAGGCCGGAGAAGCGGAAAAAGTCCTGGTCCTCGTACCAGCTGGCGGCGGTCCAGCGGAACACCTGCACCGCCAGCCGGTTCTCTCCGTCAATCAGATAGTCCGTTATCTCAAACTCCGACGGGGTGAAGCCGTCCTCGCCGTAGCCCACGTAGTTTCCGTTGACCCACACCGCCAGGGCGCTCTCCGCCCCCTGGAAGGAGAGATAGACCCGCTTCCCCGCCATCCAGTCCGGCAGGGTGAAGAGGCGGATGTAGCTGCCCACCGGGTTGAAGTCCCCGGGCGCCTCGCCAGGGGCCACTGTCTCGCACCCGTCCCAGGGATATTGCACGTTGACGTACTGGGGGTGGCCATAGCCCTGGAGCTGGATATGGGAGGGCACCGGGATGGTGTCCCAGCCGGAGCAGTCAAAGCCGGCGGCGAAGAAGTCCGGGACCGTCCCCGCCAGGTTCTCCGCGTAGTGGAAGTACCATTTTCCATTGAGAGAGAGGCGGGGATCCCCCCCGCCGGGGAGCTTCCACAGGTGGTCGGAGTGGGGCGGCTCCCGGTTTTCCCGGAAGACGGCGGGGTCGCCCAACACCGCGTAATCAAACTGTTTCAATACAACTCACATCCTCGCGATATGTCTCAAAATGTACATAAAAAGGGTCAATTTTTCGTTGGTTTCCGGTCGGTCATGTGCTATACTTGGGGATGGCGGCAACCGACCGCCGGCAGGAAGGAGCGCGTCCCATGTCCGACTATTCCTTCTCCATTTTTCCGAACGAAAACTTCATCGATCTCCGCCTCTACCAGTACGGCTGGGAGCAGTGCGAGCCGCTCCACTCCTTTGGGCCCTACATCCGCAACCACTACCTGTTCCACTTCGTCATCTCCGGCCGGGGCACGCTGAACGCCCGGCAGGACGACGGATCGTCCCGCAGCTACCGGCTGGGGGCCAACGAGGGCTTCCTCATCTGTCCCGGCCAGATCAACACCTACTGCGCCGACGCGGAGGACCCGTGGAAATATGTGTGGCTGGAGTTCGACGGCCTGCGGGCGGCGGAGTACCTGGGCAGCGCGGGGCTGAGCGTCAGCCAGCCCATCTACCGCGCCACCGGCCCGGCGGAGGCCGAGGCCACGCGGGACATTATGCTGTACATCGCCGACCACTCCGGCGCCTCTACCCTGCACCTGATTGGCCACCTGTGCCTGTTCCTGGACGCCCTGATCAACTCCTCCGCCTACCAGCAGGGGGTCAAGGGGGCCCGGCTGCGGGACTTCTACATCCAGGAGGCGGTGACCTACATCGAGCAGAACTACCAGCGGGAGCTGACGGTGGAGGAGATCGCCGACGTGTGCAAGCTGAACCGGAACTACTTCAGCAAGGTCTTTAAGGAGACCATGGGCTGTCCGCCCCAGGAGTTCGTCATCCGCATGCGCCTGGCCCGTGCCACTGACATGATGCGCACCGGCGACGCCCCCATCCGGGAGATCGCCGCCGCCTGCGGCTACCCCAACCAGCTCCACTTCTCCCGGGCCTTCAAGAAGCGCTACGGCTCCTCGCCCCGGGAGTGGCGGAACCAGAACAAGATCTACCGCCCGAAAAAAACGTAACAGGGCAACCGTCCAAAAGGAGCTGACTTTTTCGGTCAGCTCCTTTTCGTTCTTTACTCAGCAATGAGATGCAGCTGGAAAGATTGGTAGTCCCCCCGGGGCGCGGGCAGCGGATAGCCCGCCGCCATCAGCACGTCGCCGGGGCAGCTCTCCCCGCCGTTCACCCGGTAGCGGAGGGCCGGGTCCAGGCCCTTCAGCCGCAGGGTCCGGAAGGGGCGGGCCGCCCGGGTGGAACCGGCCACCACGGACACCAGGGCCTCCCGGCGGTCGGGGGAGACGTGGGCCCACGCGGCGGGGACGCCGTCCGCCCCCGGCGGGGACAGGCGGTAGAGGTCCCCATAATGGATCAGTCCGTAACAGTCCTTGTACGCCGCGATTTGCCGGGAAACGGTCTCCTTCTCCTCCGGAGACAGGGCGCGGACGTCCAACTCATAGCCGAAGGCGCCGGACATGGCCACCGTTCCCCGGGTCTCCAGGGGGGTGACCCGGCCGTTCTGCTCGTTGGGGGAGACGGACACGTGGGCCCCCATGGCACAGGTGGGATAGGCAAAGGAGGTACCATACTGGATGTGGAGCCGGTCGATGGCGTCGGTGTTGTCGCTGCACCAGATTTGGGGGGTGTAGTAGAGCATCCCGGCGTCGAACCGGCCGCCGCCGCCGGCGCAGCCCTCAATGAGGACCCGGGGCCACTCCCGCCGGAAGCGCTCCAGCAGGTCGTAGACCCCCAACACGTAGCGGTGGTAGACCTCCCCCTGCCGTCCGGCGGGCAGGGAGGGGGACCAGACCTGGGTGAGGCAGCGGTTCATGTCCCACTTCAGATAGCGGATATCTACCCCGGCCAGGGCGGAGCGGATGGATTGGAAGATGTGCTCCCGCACCTCGGGGCGGGTGAAATCCAGCACCAGCTGTCCCCGGCCCCGGATGTGGGGGCGGCCCGGCGGGCACAGAACCCAGTCCGGGTGGGCACGGTACAGCTCGCTGTCCTCGCTGACCATCTCCGGCTCGATCCACAGACCGAAGTCCAGCCCCAGCGCTCTGAGGCTTGCGGCCAGCCCGGCCAGTCCGCCGGGGAGCTTCCGCTCATCAGCCCGCCAGTCCCCCAGGCTGGAGGTGTCGTCGTCCCGGTGGACGAACCAGCCGTCATCCAGCACGAACAGCTCCACCCCCAGGGCAGCGGCCTCTTTGGCCAGGGAGAGCAGCTTGTCCGTGTCGAAGCTGGCGTAAAAGGCCTCCCAGCTGTTGATGAGGACGGGCTTGGGGGAGCCGGCCAGGGGGTCCCGGAGCAGATGGGCCCGGATGACCCGGTGGAATTGGCGGCTCATGGGACCGAAGCCGCCGGGGGAGCAGACCAGCGCCGCCTCCGGGGCGGTGAAGGTCTCCCCCGGCGCCAGAACCCAGCGGAAGTGGAAGGGGTGGATACCCATGGTCAGCCGGGTATCCTCGAACTGGCTGCGCTCCGCCGCCGCCTGGAAATTGCCGCTGTAGAGGAGCATGGCGCCATAGCACACTCCGTGTTCCTCCCCCGCGTCCCGCTCGCAGAGGATGACGAAGGGGTTGTGCTGGTGGCTGGACATTCCCCGGACGCTGCCCACCGACTGAACGCCGGGGCGCAGGGGGGAGCGGTGGAGATAGCGCTCCACGGTGTGGCCTCCGTCGAAGGTGATAAAGTCCAGGTCAGCGCGCTGGAAGTCCAGGCACAGGGAGGAGATCTGACGCAGATACACCGGACCCTCCCCCCGGTTGGTGACACGGACAGCGCGGGTGATGAGGTCGTATTCCTCGAACACACCGTAGAGCAGTTCCACCGACACCTGAGCGGTCCTGTCCTCCAGGGTTACGGCGAGGGTGTCCGCATCCCCCTCCCCGCCGAAAAAGGCGGGCAGGCCCTCCAGCGCATACTTGCCCCGCCGGATCTCGCAGCCGGTATAGCGCAGGTCGGCCACGTGGCTGCCGTCGGGCAGTTCCAACTCAAGGGCGGGCAGGCGAAAGTCCCCCGCGCCGGCGCAGGAGAACTCCTGGGGCAGGGTGTCCAGGGAGTAGGTGCGGTCTGCCCCGGCCTCGTCCGGGTTCGGGGAGAAGCCCCGGTCTGCATAGCGGATCAGGCAGGAAAGGTCCCCGCCGGAGATCCGGGGGCCGTAATAGGTGTGCAGCAGCACCCCGTAGGGGCCGGCTTTCATCTGATAGGTGGTGCTGCGGGTGTGGAGGGTAAAGAGGCCGTTCTGCTTGTCGTGGATGATCATAGCTGGTTTCCTCATAAATGAATTCTACGGCAATCATACGGTATCAGCGCCTCCGGCGCAAGAGCGCGAATTGCACAAATTTTTGATACCGCAAGGGGAAAACACTGTACAGCGTTGCAGCCCCGGCAGGACGAGCCATACCGGGGCTGCTGAGGAGAAGAAAGAGATAGCTTGTTTCGTCAAGAACCCTCCCCCGTCACCATGCGGCAATGCCGGTTAAGCAGAGGCCGCCGGAGCGGGAGTAAAGTTCTTTTTGCCTACTTTTTCTTTCAAGAAAAAGTAGGTTACTTGCCGCCGGTGTGGGCGATGCCCTCGATGAACTGGCGCTGGAAGATCATGTACAGCACCACCATGGGCAGCATGGCCAGCAGGGAGCCGGCCATCAGCACCGGGAAGTTGGTGGAGAACTGGCCGCGCAGGGTGGCAAGTCCGGAGGACAGGGTCATCATGTTCAGGTCGGAGTTCACAACCAACGGCCACATCAGGTCGCCGTAAGCGAACACGGCGGTGAAGATG
>CANRHK010000020.1 GCA_947630395.1 uncultured Oscillospiraceae bacterium | reverse complement strand
TAATTCACTGTAAAGGCTTTCACACTGTTTCTTGATGTCACTGTCCACACGGACGCTGAAATTTGTCGTGTTTGCCACGAGACAAGCTCCTTTCTATGTGTTATCGCCCTTTATTATACGCTATATGCGTGACAAAATCAACTCAATAGACGAAGTTTTATAAAAAATACTTGATAGGCTGAGGCTCTGGGACATTTTGTCCCAAAGCCTCAGCCGTACCTTGTAGGAGAAAGGAATCCATTTTGAAATACAATTCTGTCAACAGAATCGCCGAGAAATGTACTCAGGATATGGGCCGCTTTCCCGGTTATGGCCCAATCCCAGGAAAAAGCCAGAGGGTGAGAAACGGTGAGCGGTAAACGGATACGCAATACTTGTATCTGCGTGTGGGTGCGGCCCGACGAGTTGGAGGCCATCAAAGAGCGCATGGCCGAGGCGGGCATGCGCAACATGGCGGCCTATATGCGGAAGATGGCCCTCAATGGCTATGTACTCCATGTTGACCTGTCCCCGGTGAAGAAGCTGGTGTCCCTCCAGAGGCGGTGCTCCAACAATCTCAATCAGGTGGCGATCCATGCTAACACCTACGACGGCTCCCTGCGGAGGATGCTGTATCTGGCGTCCCAGTGGATCGTGAAGTACTGGCACGCCCAAGGTGCCGTCGTTCTCTCCTTGCCTTATGACGCGCGAGGTGGTATAATCCTGTTGGCAGAAACAGGGAAGGCTTTCAGGCGGAGAATTCCGCACCGGCTGAACAGGCCGCGGGCATGAGGCCTGACACGCTGAAACTCCGGGAGGAGGAAAACCATGATATACACCCCATTGACGAATAAAGCTATGCGCATTGCCTATGCCGCGCACCAGGGCCAGGTCGACAAAAGCGGGCAGCCATATATTTTCCATCCATACCACCTTGCGGAGCAGATGGACGACGAGATATCCGTCTGCGTGGCGCTGCTCCATGACGTGGTCGAGGATACGGACGTATCCTTCGCGCGGTTGGAGCAGGAATTCCCCAAAGAAGTGACAGACGCTCTGCGGCTCCTGACCCATGAACAGGGGACAGACTATTTTGCCTACATCCAGGCCATCCGCTCGAACAGCACCGCCCGAAAGGTGAAGCTGGCGGATTTGGCCCACAACTCCGACGAGACGCGCTTTGCGGGATGCAAACCCATCCCGGAGGCGCAGTTGGAGCGCCGGCGTCAGAAATACGCCAAGGCGAGGGCCATCCTGGAGAATGTCCCGCAACTGATCCTCGTTCGGGAAAAAACCGGTGACAGAATCCCCATGGATATTCTCCCGGCGGTGATAGGGCGCAAGTCATCAGATAACCAGCTGGAGCGAGGCGCTTTTTACCGCTATGAGGTGGAGAACTGCCATGCTGTCAGCCGCTCCCACGCCAAATTCATGACGCACGAGGGAGCGATTTTTGCGGAGGATTTGGGCTCGACAAACGGGACATACATCAACGGCGAGAGAATCAAGCCGTTTGTCCGGATCAGGCTGGCCGATGGCGACTGCCTCTGCTTGGGAGTGGAGGAGTTCACGGTCAGCATCTCCGGGATGTATTAAGGCAGTTCCTGCTGCCGCAGCAGATGGGGGTGGACTGGATATGATCACTGCCGCATCCGCAGACGCGGCTGTTTCAGAGCTGTTTGGCGGCACGGTTCGGATAACGGGACAGCGGCCTGTATACGGCGGCGATATCAACCGCTCCTACCGCCTGGACCTCTCCAATGGGGAACGGGTATTTTTCAAGTGCAACAGGCCGGAGAAGACGGTGCTCTTTACGGCGGAGGCTGCGGGCCTGGAGGCGCTGCGTAGGCCCGGTACGATAGGCGTGCCCCGGCCCCTGGCGGTGGGCACTGACCGGGAGAGAAACGCGTCGTTCCTCATGCTGGAATACCTGGAGTCTGCCCTGTGGGCGCCGGGATATTGGGAGATGTTCGGCCATGAGCTGGCGGCGCTGCACCGGGCGGCGTGCCGGCCCCTCACCGGCGGCCCCTTCGGCTTTCCGGAGGATAATTTCATCGGGGCTACGCCGCAGAAAAACACGCCCCGCGCAAGCTGGGTTGCTTTCTTCCGGGATTGCAGGCTGCTGCCCCAAATCGAGCTGGTGGGGGAGCGCCTGGACGCCAGCACGCGCCACCGCCTGTCCCGGCTGCTGGAGCACCTGGGAGACTACCTCCCGGAGCCGGAGTTCCCGTCTCTGCTCCACGGGGACCTGTGGAGCGGGAACGCGGTCTGCGGCCCGGACGGCAAGGCGTGGATTCTGGACCCGGCCGCGTATGTGGGTCACTTTGAGGCGGAGTTGGCCATGACGGAACTGTTCGGCGGGTTCCCGGCCAGCTTCTATAGGGCCTACCATGAGGCCAATCCCATCGACAGCGGCTATCAACAGCGGCGGGACCTGTACAATCTCTACCACCTGCTGAACCACCTGAACCTGTTTGGGACCTCCTACCTGGGGGCTGTACGGGAAATATCGTACCGGTATATGGGAAATGGATAATGACACAAAAGGCTCCCCTTTGCCTCGGCAAAGGGGAGCCTTTCTGAACCTCACGCCGGCGGAGACGCCTTACTCCGTGATCTCCACCAGGCGGGCCATGATGGCGGCGGCAGCGCCACGGGTGAGACTGTCCGTGTCCTCACCCGCCGCGCGGGCCTGGGCCAGTACGTCATCTACCACGCCCTTGGCCCAGATACCGGCGTTTTCAACGCCGGCGAAAAGGGCGGCGGCGCAGAGGGCGCTTCTCGCGTCCGCTTCCGTCAGATTGTCCTTTGGCCGGAACTCCTCCGCTGAGGGGAAGATGCCGGCGGCCCAGGTAGCGGCCACGTATTGATAGCACCACATGTCCTCCGTTACATCTTTATAAGGCATGGGTGTCTCCTCCACCGCCTCCAGGTAGAGGACACGGGTCAGTATGCTGGTCAGCATCTCCCGTGTACAGATCCCATTGCCCCTGTACTTGCCGCCGTCGATAGCGGAGAGGGCCCCCCGGCCCACCAGCCGCTCCACGCTGTCCTCATACCAGAGGCCGTTGATATCGGAGAAGCTGGCCCTGTTGGTGCTCTCCGGCGCGGTGCTCTCCGTCAGATGGAGGGTGGAGAAGACAAAGCCGAAGTAGTCGCTGCGCAGAATGGCCGCCGACGCGGAGAACTGGTTTTGGGTGGCCTGGATCAGCTGCTGCGCGTATCCCTCGGGCAGCTCCTCCTCCGGCGTGAAATAGGTGATCTCGCCGCTGCCGCTGTCGTAGCGCAGATCAGAGGTGACAAAGCTGCCGTTCTGGAGCAGGGCAATATGGGTGCTGCTGGAGAGCGCGTCCGTGCCGGTGAGCATCCGGGACTCATAGGTCAGGCCAAAGAGATTGCTGATGGTAGGGAATATATCCTGGGTGCAGCAGTAATCTGTGATGTGGATGGGCTCGTCCAGGGCGCCGGTCCAGCAGGCAAAGCTGTTGTGGAAGCGCCAGAAGGGATCGGCGGCTACAGCCTCCTCCCCGGCCAGCTCCTGATAGGATTCTTCGGAGAGACCGTAGGGGAAGTGGTCGCCGGTGAGGACGATGACAGTTCGGCCGGCAATCCCCGCCTCCTCCAGCCGCTGGAACAGATAGCTGACCGCGTCCTCCAGCTCCAGCTGGCAGGCGTAATAGGCCAGCAGCTCCTCATTCTGGCAGTCCGGCCACAGGGCCCTGGCCCGCGCCTCATTCTTTATGCTCATGCTGTTTTCCGAGAAGTTGTACATCGCGTGGCCGGAATAGGTCATATAGTGGACCGCGAAGGGCTGATCATGGATAAAATCGTCCACCGACTTCTGCATCATCTCCAGGTCCGAGGCGGGATAACTGGGCTGCATGTCCAGACCGTAGTCAATGGCGCGGAAGTCGTAGCCCATGTTGGTGTGGGTGTTAATGCGGTTGTAGAAGGTGGCGTAGTTGTTGTGGTAGGCCATGGGATGGCGGCCCTCCTGGTCCCGGAAGAAGTGGGCCAGGGTAAAGGGTACGTAGTTATCCATGGAGGTGGCGAAGCTCATCCGGCTCAGATCCGGCAGCAGACCCATGCACAGGCTGTACTCCCCGTTGCTGGTGACACTTGAGAAGGTGTTGTAAAAGTTGTCAAACACAATTCCCTCATGGGTCAGCCTGTAGAGGGCGGGGGTCTTTTCCGGGTCCACCAGATAGGGGGAGTAGGCCTCGGCGCAGATCTGGATGTAATTGAGGCCCTGGAAGAGGCCGGTGTAGTCGTTTTTGGCGGTGCCGGAGAGGGAGGCGAAATAGTCGTTCAGCTCCCGAATGGCGTCGCTGTCTGCGGCGGCGTTCAGCGCCTTAAAATCCATCTCCGGCATAATGTTTCGATCCCCCTTGCCGCCCCCCTGGAGATCGAAGCCGCCGGAGAGATCGCCGGTGGCGTCACTGAAGATGCGGCCCAGATCCAGCCGCTCGGCGGTCAGCAGGCCGAAATACTCCGTCTGCCGGTCCGCGGTGCTCTGGGCGTCGTAGTAGACGGCGGCGCGTCCCTCGCTCCCTGCGGACGGTACGCCCAGAGCGGAGAGCAGCACCGCGCCGCTGGCCAGCAGGACGCAGAGCGCCGGTGACACCTGTCCGGCGTCCAGCACCCCCCCGCGCTGGAGCAGCGCCAGGAGGGGGATAGGCAGCAGGTAGAGGAGGATATAGAGAATGCTCTGTCCAATGCCGGAGATGACCATGGGGGCAAAGTTGCCGATGGCATCCCCTCCCATGCCCACATAGGCCAGGGACAGGAGAGTGCCAAAGACGTTAAAATATACCGTCTGTACGCCGAACACCACCGCCAGGGCCGTCAGGAGCGCAAAGCGGGTGATTTTGTTGGCCAAGGGGTTTTCCCACAGGTGGGAGAGCGCGGCCAGGACACCGGCAATGCCCAGGGTCAGGGGAACGGCGGAGAGAAAGCGGGCGGAGAGAACTCCATAGACCAGCGTGTGGAAGGCACACTCCCAGAGGAGGAGCACCGCCGACCAAAACGCAAGGGTTTTTCCAAGCTGCTTCATGAGGGGTCGATCACTTCACTATCTTCAAAAGTCAGGGGAACGCCAAGGGGTATGGATTCGGCGGAAAAATCCATACAAAAACCGCCAAGAGGCGGCGAGAAAAAGGGCTAAAAAGAAAATATAATAGCCGTAACGCGGCTATTATAGCATATTTACCGAAAAAGTCAACGGCACCAGCGCCTGTAAAATGCGCATGAAATAGAGAAAAAAGGGAGGACGCCGAAGACGTCCTCCCTCTTTTTTCAGCGTACGGATCAGATCTCCAGATAGGAGTCGGCGTACAGGCTGTGGTTCTTCAGGATATCGCAGCTCTTGATGGTCTCCATCATCCGCTGGTCGCAGGGGTTGATGATGGCGGAGGTCAGGCCCTGCATCATGGCCATGGCCACCATGGCGCTGTCCATGATGGGACGGATGTGCTTGGGCATGCCGTTGGAGTTGTTGGAGAGGCCGCCGGTGGACTTGAGGCCCTCGTCGGAGAACAGCTTGATGGCGTTCAGCACGTCCATCTGCTTGTCCTGCATACCCTTGACCACCAGGAACAGGGGGTCAAACCACAGGTCGTCGCTCTCCATGCCCAGGTGCAGGCCCCGCTCCAGCATGTTGTGGCAGTGCATCATGCGCTCCTCGTTGTCCTTGGCGATGCCGTCGGCGGAGCAGAGGGCGATGACAATGGCATCGTTGGCGGCGGCCAGGTCGATGTTGCTGATGCGGCTGCCGGCGTCGGCGGAGTTGACGATGGGCTTGCCGTTGGTGCGGTTGTAGACCTTGATGCCGGCCTCAATGGCCTTCTGGTTGGCGGTATCCAGCGCCAGAGGCACGTTGTTGAAGTTCTGCTGGAGCAGCTGGACCGCCCACTGCATGAGCTCGGGACCGTTGGACTCGGCAGGCCCGATGTTCACGTCCAGATAGGTGGCGCCGGCGGCGATCTGCTCGGCCGCGCGCTTGAGGATGGGGCCCTCGTCGTAGCTGTCCATGGCCCTGCGGATGGCGGGGGAGATGCAGTGGATGCGCTCGCCGATGGTGACGAAGGTCTGGCTGGCGGGGTCGTGGCCCTTATAGGTCACGGGCTTGTCGTCGATCATGTAGGGGCCGGTCACCACGATGGGCGGCGCGGGCTTGACCACCTTCTTGGGCGCGGGGGCCTCGGCGGGGGCAGCGGAGCCGTCCGCGGCGGCGGCGGCCGGGGCGGACTTGTCTACGTAACTCTTCTTCCACTCCTCGTCCCGGAGGTACTTCACCAGCTGGACAGCCTCGGTGGTGCCCACGATGACGCTCCAGCCGGGCAGTTTATCCTGGATCTCGCCCTTCATGACGGCCACCTTGCCGGGGATAATCAGGGCGCGGGACTTAATCTTGTTGTTGATATCAAACTCGTCGAAGAACTTCTTGATGGAACTGCTGGAAAACTTGCCGGCGGCCCAGGCGGTCAGCACGGACATGCCGCTGGCGTCGGTGATCAGCAGGTTCACGGGCACCTTGCTGCGCTCCAGCTCGCCGGACACCAGGAAGTAGGTCAGGGCGAAGTCCACGGTCAGGCAGCAGGGGCTGTTCTCGTCGGCGCCGTTGATGGGATAGATGCCCGGCTCCACCTTCATGGGCTTCTGGGGGTCGGTGAAGATGTTCTGGCGCAGGCCGTACAGGGGCAGGGCTTTGGCGTAGGTCATCTCGGAGCAGACCACGATGGAACCGTACTTGCAGGTGAAGAGGCTCAGCAGGGCGGCCTCCAAGTGGGCGTCGCCGCCCGCCAGCTTGGCCACGTTGACGATGGAGGGATAGCCGAAGGAGCGGTCGCCGTCCTTGAGGGCGGTGCGGCGGATCTGGACGGCGTTGGCATAGGCGTCCTTGATGGAGGCGGTGCCCACGTCCAGAATCAGGTTCTTGTTGCCGGAGGCCTCCAGCTTCTCCACCACGGCGTGGAGGGCGGCCAGATCGCCGGCGCGGACGCCCAGGAGCACCTTCGCGTCAGTGGCCAGCTTGCTCATGTCGGCGTAGTTGTCGGGGGTGGCGCCGTTGAGGATGAAGTCCGCGCCCTTGGCGGCCTCCACGCCGGCCTTGGCGGCGTCCACGTCGGTGCAGCTGAGCACCAGGGGACGGCCCAGGGCCTTGGCCTTGGTCACCAGCTTGGCGTAGTCCCCGGCGGAAGCCTTGGCGGCGTTGTGGTTGACGTAGACCATCTCCACATACATCCGCTCACCGATGCGCTCATAGTCCACCAGGGAGAGCTTGGAGAGGACCTCGTCCTGCTGGGCCTCGTCCATGCAGTCGCAGACATGGACGGCGTACAGGGTCTTGGAGACCAGGGTCTTCTCGTGGCGGCTCAGCACGGTCTCGCCGCCCAAGGACAGGCCGCCCACCTTGTAGGTCTTCATGGGGGGCGCGGTGGCCTCGGACAGGGTGGAGAGAGCGGCGTCGGACATGTGGGGGCACTTCTCAATGGGGAGGGCGCCGGAGGCGACCTTCATGGCGAACGCCATGCAGGTGGGGCAGCCGCAGTCCTTGCAGTTGGTTCTGGGGGTCAGCTTAAAAATGTCAAGACCTTTCAATGCCATGGTTCGGTCCTCCTTACATCAGAGCAGCGATCAGCTGCGAAACAGTGGCGATGGAAGCGGGGTGCTTCAGAATGACGGCGTCGCTGCCGTAGGCCAGACAGGCGGCGGCGGTTTCGACCTCCATGTCGATGCCGCGCTCCTCGGCGCTGCCCCAGCCGGGGTTCTCATCCTCGGGGGCGGTGGACTCCTTCACGCCCCAGGTCTCCACACCCACGGGGGTGATGATGGGCATCTGGAGGGTGTTGTCGTTCTGGCTGAGGGCGGCGGCCTTGACACGCTCCAGAGTGGAGACGACATACTCGAAGCCGTAGCCCGCGGCGGCGGAGCCGATGTTCATGGCCACGTTCTCGCCCTTCACACCCATCTGGGTGATGAGGACGTTGAGCTGCTTGGCCAGGTTGATGTCCACGGCGGACTCGGCGCCCACCTTCTGGCCGTAGGCCAGGCTGGCGCCGGCGGCCACGGTCTTGTAGTCCTCCTCCTTGGCGGAGAGGACCAGGATGTTCTTGCCCTGGAGGGCCTCGGACACCTTGGAGAACAGCTCGGCGTCCTTCTCGGTGTTCTTGCAGCCGGCGACGACGATGGGCTTGTCAACGGCCTCGGCCACGGCCTTGGCGTCGGCGACGCAGTCCTCAACGGACTTGTTGGCGCCGTTGGGGTCGGCCATGTCGAAGCGGATGCAGACGAAGTCCACGTTGTCCAGCGCGGCGGCCTTGGCGGCCTTGGCGGCCAGGGTGTCGCAGCCGGCGTAGAACTCGGCCAGGCCCGCGCTGGGCTGGTCGGGATCGTCGCTGACGTCGATGCCGATCTTGGGGCGATTGGCGATGGGGGCGTCAAAGGTGTAGAGGTTGAAGACATTCTGGCCGCCCAGAGTGGTGGCCTTGTCTCCGGTGCCCAGCGTCAGCTCGTTAATCTTGGCGCTGAACACCTGGGGCTTCTTGGCAAATGGCATATCGGTGTACTCCCTTCGTTGTTTTTGCGTCTATATGGATATGTGTTGCTTACAGGGTCAACTGGTCAAAGATCCGGCGGACCGCCTGCTTTACCGGGCTGTCCTCCGGGACGGTGACACTGGGCTTGCCCTCGGCGTCGTACTCATAGACCGTGTCGTCGTGGGGCACCACGCCCATGAGCTTGAGGTGGTGCTTCTCGATCTCCTCCCGGACGCCATCGTTCAGCTGGCCGCCCGGGGCCCGGTTGACGATGAGGCCCACCTCCTTGGCACCCAGCTGGAGGTCCACGATCATCTCCGCCAGCCGTCCGGCGGCCTGGATGCCCCGGCGGGAGCAGTCGCTGACCAGCAGGATGGTGTCCACCTGGGGCAGGACGCCCCGGCTCAGGTGCTCCAGCCCCGCCTCATTGTCCACCACGATATAGCGATAGTTCCTGGCGTACTTGGCTACCTGGGTGGTGAGCAGTCCGTTGACAAAGCAGTAGCAGCCCTTGCCCTGGGTGCGGCCCATGACCAGCAGGTCGAAGTCGTCGGCCTCCGTGAGGGCGTCGCCAAAGCGCATTTCGGTGTAGTCCGCCTTGGTCATGCCGGCGGGGATGGGGCTCACGGCGGCGGTCTCCGCCCGGGCGATGTCCTCCCGGATATCCCCCAGGGTCTCCTCCACCTCCACCCCCAGCACCTCGTTAAGATTGGAGTTGGCGTCGGCGTCCACGGCCAGCACGGGGCCGTTCTTCTTCCGGCAGAGGTACTCAATGAGCATGCCGCAGATGGT
This sequence comes from uncultured Oscillospiraceae bacterium, assembly GCA_947630395.1. GTDB lineage: Bacteria > Bacillota > Clostridia > Oscillospirales > Oscillospiraceae > Pelethomonas. The sequence continues at coordinate 9,998 of CANRHK010000020.1, read as the reverse complement.
GGTCTTGCCCACGCCGCCCTTGCCGGCCAGGGCGATGGTCTGTGCCATAGTAAATCGCTCCTTCAGGAAAAGTGGTCAGGACTTACAGGTCAACGATGCCGGACTCCTTGACAATGCGGGCCACGTCCTCGTACTTGTTCAGGGCGTAGAGGTGGATGCCGTCGATGCCGCAGGCGCGGTACTCGTCGATCTGGTTGATGGTGTAGGCAATGCCCTCCTCCTTGAAGCGGGCCTTCTTGCCCGCCACATCGGCGTCGAAGGGGTCCTTCACGAAGGGGTTGGGGAAGATCCAGTTGCGGGAGATGATCTCGCACAGGGCCCGGGGCATGACGCAGCCGTTGCGGCTGAGAGCCATGTTGATGGTGGCGGCCTGGTCCAGGATGGGCATGATGCCCACGTCCACGGGCAGCCAGATGCCGGCGTTCCGGATGGCCTCCAGCCAGCGCTTGAACTGGTCCATATCCCAGCACAGCTGGGTCATGATATAGTCCGCGCCCTCGTCCTGCTTCTGCTTCAAAAAGCCGATGTCGGCCTGGAGGCTGCGGCAGGCGATGTGGCCCTCGGGGGAGCCGGCCACGGCGATGGTGAACTTGTCGTCAAACTCCTGGCGCACGAACTTCACCAGCTCGGTGGCGTAGTGCAGATCGCCGCCGGTGCCGGTCCAGCCGAAGGGCAGGTCGCCCCGCAGGGCCAGCATGTGGTTGATGCCGTGGTCCAGATAGTTCTGAAGCTGCTCCTTGATGCCCTCGCGGGTGTTGCCGATGCAGGTGAAATGGGTGACGGGGGTGCACTTGCCGTCCTTCTGGATCTTGTCCAGCACCTCCAGGTTCTTGCCCACGTTGGTGCCGCCGGCGCCGTAGGTGCAGGAGATATAGTCGGGATGCAGGGTGTAGAGCTGATCCAGTACGCCGCCCTCGCCGCAGAGCTTCTCCATGCCCACGTCAGTCTTGGGGGGGAACACCTCAAAGGAAAACGCTGCTCTCTCCTCAAAAATATCGGCTACGCTCATGTTGATTGGTCCTCCTAGATATTTGTGTGTAGTTTTTATTCAGCAGCAAAAGCCGCATAGTCACTTGGTTTCAGATGGGGGTGAAGGAGTACCGCTTGCGCAGGCCGTCGGCGTCGGTGTGGTAGACCACGGTGCCGTCGGAAAGGATCTCCTTCTCAATGCCGGCCTTGGGCTCCAGAGCGCGGACATAGGCGTCCGTGTCCGCCACGGTCACCTCGGAAAAGGCCACATCCCGCATCTGGTTGTTGCTGCACTGGTTGAAAATCTCGCAGCAGAGCTCATAGTCCTTCATCTCAGTCCGCCGCTACGATGACGGAGCCGGCGGTGAGGTCGGCCTCCACCAGGCGGCCGGTGACGGTGACGATCCGGCCCATCACGTCCTCCAGGATCAGCTTGTCGCCGTCGGCGGTGATCTTCTCCACGAAGCGGCAGAGGACGTTGTCGTCGCTCTTGGCGTGGTTATAGACAGTGGAAAGACACATGGCGTATCGCTCCTTTACTTACTTTGTTTTCCAATCTCCTCCAGGGCGGCGGACAGATAGCCGTTGGCCTGGTCGAAGGACTCCACCGCGTGGAGCAGCTGGTGGCGGGCCTCGCCGTCGAACTGCTCCGCCATGTCGCTGAGCTCCTTGGCGTGGTGGATATTGTGGTCCAGCATATACCTGAGCACGGCCACCGTCTCCTCGCCGGGGGCGGCGTGGGAGTGGGTGTGGCTGTGGTCCGCGCCGCCGTGGGCGTGCTCGTGGGTGTGGGTGTACGTGCCGGTGCCGTCGGTGTGGGTGTGCTCGTGGCTGTGGACATAGTCCTCGTGGCTGTGGTCAAGATGTGCCATCAGTAAGACCTCCCATATAATTGACACAATTTTAACTAAGTACACTATACCGCAAAACCGTCAAGTTTGCAAGGATGATCAATAGAATATTTCACGAAATTTTTTCAGAATCTTTGTGGAAACAGACGATTTCCCGGCAAGGCCGGCGGTCCGGGCCGGTATCCGACAAAATTCCCCTCGGAGTGGTTGACATTTGGGGAGAAAAACGATAGTATAGGAAATGGCCGCCGGTTGACCGGCGGTTGTTTTCTGTTGCCCGTTTGCGGGCAGACTATATTAAGAAAAGGATGGCTGCGACTATGATGGGAAAGGAGGACGGCGCGTATGATCGATCTGGAAGACGGCGTGTTTGTGGAGCAGGTAGAGGAGATGGCTCTGCGAAAGCGATGGCCGGAGCTGCGGGATATGCTGGTCCTCCTGGAGCCGGCGGACATCGCCGCCGTGCTGGCGGAGCTGCCCGAGGATAAGCTGCCCCTGGTGTACCGCCTGCTGCCCAAGGAGCTGGCGGCGGAGACCTTTGTGGAGATGGAGAGCGAGGAGCAGGAGCTGCTCATCAAGACCTTCTCTGACACGGAGCTGAAGGAGGTCCTGGACGAGTTGTACGTGGACGACACGGTGGACCTCATTGAGGAGATGCCCGCCACCGTGGTCAAGCGTATCCTCAAGCACGCGGACCCGGAGACCAGAAAGAGCATCAACGAGATCTTGCAGTACCCGGAGGACTCCGCCGGGTCCATCATGACCACGGAGTTCCTGGATCTGAAGCGGGACATGACGGTGGAGGACGCCTTCAAGCGCATCCGCCGCAACGCCGAGGACATGGAGACCATCAACGTCTGCTATGTCACCGACCCCAGCCGGCGCCTGCTGGGCGTGCTGTCCATCCGGGATCTGCTGCTGGCGGAGATGGACGACCTCATTGAGGACATCATGGAGACCAACGTTATCTTCGTCTCCACCCTGGACGACAAGGAGGACGTGGCCCAGGACCTGGCCAAGTACGACTTCCTGACCATGCCCGTGGTGGACAAGGAGGGCCGCCTGGTGGGCATCGTCACCATCGACGACGCCATGGACGTCATTGAGGAGGAGGCCACCGAGGATATCGAGGCCATGGCCGCCATGGCCCACACTGACAAGCCCTACCTCTACACCGGCGTGTGGGAGACGGTAAAGAACCGCATTCCCTGGCTGCTGCTGCTGATGCTGTCCGCCACCTTCACCGGCATCGTCATCACCAGCTTCGAGGACTCCCTGGCCGCCTTCCCGGCGCTGATGGCTTTCGTGCCCATGCTGATGGACACCGGCGGCAACAGCGGCCAGCAGAGCAACGTGGCCGTCATCCGCGGCCTGAGCCTGAAGGAGCTGGACTTTGGCGACCTGTGGCAGGTGCTGTGGAAGGAGTGCCGGGTGGCGGTGGTGTGCGGCGCGCTGCTGGCCTCCGCCAACTTCGTCAAGCTCCTGGTCATCGACGGCTGGCTGCTGCACAACGACGGCGTGACGCCCCTGGTGGCCCTGGTCATCTGCCTGACCCTGGTGTGCGTAGTGTTCTGCGCCAAGGTCATCGGCTGCCTGCTACCCCTGATCGTGGATAAGCTGGGACTGGACGCCGCCGCCGTGGCCGCCCCTTTTATCACCACCATCGTGGACGTGCTGGGCCTTCTCATCTACTTCCAGTTTGCCAAAATGCTGCTGGGATTATAGATACTTTTTTCAGAACACGGCGAAAGCCCCGGGACAGAAGTCCCGGGGCTTTCTTTTTTCAGGGGTTCGAAGCGTCTCGCCGCTCCGCCGCCGGCGATTGGCGCCGCCGCGCTTCCCCCTCGGTTTCCGCTGCTCCCCAACTCCGGCTAGTTAGCTGGGCAGAAGCGGTCCCCTCCGGTTCCCCGCATGGGAGCCTCCCGCCGGGACCTTGCCGGCAATCCGCCCGAGATGCCCTTTAGAGCCTCTCGTAGAATCCGCCGTCCAGGTGGGGCGGCTGTCATCTGAGGCTATTCTACCACAGTCCCCGCCGTTCGGCAACAGGTAATTTTGCGCCGGGACGGAAAATTTTCGCCGGTTTGTCAATCCAGGCGCCAGCCGGGGGCGTACTCATCCATCAGCGCCGCGATCTCCTCATCGCTGACGGCGCCCCAGTTCTCGATACTGTGGTCCCCCGTGGCGGTGGTGAAGGATTGGAGGTAGTCCAGCTGGAGGTTGATGAGGGCCTCCTCGCTCAAATAGTCCATGTCCATGAGGCACCGGAGGGTCTCCGTCATGGACGGGTAGACCGCCACCTCCCGGTAGTTGTCGTTGTACAGGTCCGGGTCCTCGTTCCTGAAGTCCATCTGTAGGGATAGACTGTAGCTATCGTCCCGGCGGGTCCCGCCGAAGAGGGTCCGGCGGGGGATGTTCCCGGCCTCCAGGTCCCGCTCCAGGGCGTCCAGGACGGCGTCCCAGCCGTCAATATGCGTCTCTACCTGCTGCACCCGGTCATACAGGCTCATATCCATGAGCTTGCAGCCCCTGGGGACGGTCACGGTGTCCTCCCGCAGGGCCCGGTCGCCGCTGACCAGGGCCTCCAGCTTCCCGTCAAAGGTGTCGGGGTCCGCCGCCCGGTCGGAGGTGACGTTCATATGATACACTCGCTCCAGCTCAGACCCGTTTTCCAGGGTGTACCGGAGCACCAGGCCGATATACTGCCGCTCGGGACGGCCCTCCTCGTCATAGGGCTCACCGTAGGCCCGGTACAGGCTCTCCTGCTCCTTGATATACGCCCGGTCGTCCACAATGGTCTGGTGGAGGTCCACCACCTCCCGGATATACTCGTCGTCCGCCCCGGCGTACAGGTCCAGGCTGATGTTGTAGCCCTCCACCTGCACCCGCGCCACGTCGGCGGCGTCGGGCACCCTGGTCTCCAGGCCGAAGGGGTCGAAAGCCAGCCACAGGCTCAGCGCCAAAGCCCCGGCGCACACCACGCCCACGCCCCGGAGGCTGCGCCGGTTGAATACCCGGAGGGACTTTTCCAGCAGCATGGAGGCGATATAGTACCCCAGGATGCCCCCGGCGGCCAGGCAGAAGCCCATGGGGACCGCGTCGTACCAGTCGCCCTTCTGGAAGACGCTCTCCCAGAGCATGGTGTAGAACAGCCGGCCTATGGTGAGGGCGGAGAGGAAGGCCACGCCGTAGCGGAACACCGGCCGCAACCAGGGGAACACCATCACGTCCCCGGCGCTCTCGCTGTGGCGCAGACGGTAGAGAAGCCAGCTCAGCCCCAGCAGGGCCAGCCCCACCCCGGCGTACAGGGCCAGGGTGCCCCAGCCGTGGAGGACCGGGACACGGGTGTCGAAGTTCTCCCCCACGTATTCCCGGACCATCTCAAAATTCTGGAGGATCTTGGCAGGCGGGCAGAGCCAGGTGGAGATGGTATAGTTCGACTCCTTGACACCCAGGAAAAAGCCGGTGTAGAGGCTGCTGAACAGCGCCGTCACCATGAGGGACAAGAAGTTCAGCAGCACATACAGCGCCGGCACCGCAAAAATGTTCCCGGTGATGATGGCGCAGAAGGTGGCAATGCCGAAGTAGGTCACCGCCAGCAATATCACCGCCAGGGCCGTGAGGCACACCGCCTTGAAGTCCATGAAGCCCCAGCACAGGGCGATGAGGCTCACCAGCGTGCCGGTGATCACGTAGGGGATCAGCATCATGGCCAGGCCGGAGGCCGTGCCCGTGACAAAGAGGCAGGTCCTGTCCGCCGGCAGGGTGTGCATCAGCCCCACGGACCGGGCGTTCATCAGATACCCCCACACCAGCATGGCGCAGAGAATGGCGTAGGCGATGGTGATATAGGGCACCCCGTAGGCCACGACCGTATAGAGCATCTCCGCAAAGTCCTCGGCCATGTGGTTGTTGGCCAGGAGGGAGGTCCGGTTGGCCACCAGGCCCAGCAGCAGCCACAGGGGGAGCATGGCCCCGGCCAGGCTGGTGAGGCCCCACACCGGCCAGAACCGGGTCAGGTTTTTCTTGAATAGGGTGGGACTAAAGAATGATTTCCTGCACGGCATAGTGCTCACCTCCCAGCTCATAGATAAAGATCTCCTCCAGGGACAGAGGCAGGGCCTCCAGCATCAGGGGATGGAACATGTTGAACCGGGCGGTGACCGCCTCCGCCCTGCCCCGGACGATATAGGTGTACACCCGCCCCACGTGGGAGGTGTGCAGCACCTGCAGTTCCGCCGGGGGCACCGGCGTCTCCCCGGCGCTCCACACCGCCTGGAGCTTGACGATGTTGTCCTGCAAATCCGAGAGGCTGCGCTCGATGAGCACCTTGCCCTTGTGCATGATGCCTACGTGATCGCATACGTCCTCCAGCTCCCGGAGGTTGTGGCTGGACACCAACACCGTGGTGCCGTTCTCCGACACATCCCCCAGCAGCATACTCCACACCTGCCGCCGCATCACCGGGTCCAGGCCGTCCACCGGCTCGTCCAGGATCATATACCGGGGCCGGCAGCACATGGCCAGCCAGAAGGCGGCCTGCTTCTGCATTCCTTTGCTCAGCCGGCGGATGACGGATTTCTCCGGCAGGTTGAAGACGCCCTTGTACTTCTCGTACAGCTTGCCGTCGAACTTGGGGTAGAAGCCCCTGTAGAACTTCATCATGTCCCGGATGGTGGCGGAGGGGAAGTAGTACCAGTCGTCGGGAATGACAGCCAGCTCGGCTTTCTTCTCCGGGTTCTCGTAGATGGGCGCGCCGTCCACCAGCACCTCGCCGCTGTCGGGGCGGTAGATGCCGGTCAGGTGGCGGATGACGGTGGACTTGCCCGCGCCGTTGGGGCCCACCAGGCCGTAGACCCCGCCGTCGGGCACGGTGATGTTGGCACCGTCCAGGGCCCGGAAGCCGCCGAAGGTCTTGACCACGTTCTTGACTTCAATCATTGAGGCGTCCCCTCCTTTACTACGGCGATGATCTCCTCATCGCCCACGTTCAGATACCGCAGCTCCGCCAGAATCTCCCGAAGCCTGGTAAACAGCTCCTCCCGCCGTCCCGGCGGCGGCTGCCCCTTGTCGGCGGCGAAGGAGCCCTTCCCCTGCACGGAGTAGATGAAGCCCTCGGACTCCAGCTCGGCGTAGGCCCGCTGGATGGTGTTGGGGTTGATGGCCAGTTGGGAGGCCATGGCCCGCACGGAGGGCAGCTTTTCATCGGGGCCCAGGGCCCCGGTGACGATCATTTTCCGCAGCCCATCCTTGATCTGCCCGTAGATGGGCCGGGAATCCCGGTAGTTCAGATTCAGCACAGCGATCCCCCCTTATCTTCGCCACATGACGGCTGCCGCGCCGGCCACCAGTACAATGACCAGTACAACCAGAATCAGTAATGTGAGGCTCATAGACGCACCCCCTGCAAGCAACTGTATGAACTGTATTAGTACACTTATGATAGCTGGTTCCGATTTTCTTTACAAGGGGGAAATATATAAGAATTGTTTAAGAATTTTTTAAGGCGGGGGTAGCCCCCACGGCGCCCAAGTTCTTATACATAGAAGGACGCTGAAGGAAAAGGAGAGGAGGCTCATGCCTCCTCTCCCTTGCGTTTCAGCCGCCAGCGCAGACCGCTGTACCGCCTCTGCTGCCGGTCGTTGGCCGCCATACGGCCCAGGGCGCCGTCGTCGCCCACCACGACAAGCAGCTCCCTGGCCCGGGTGATGCCGGTGTACAGCACCCCCCGCACCATCAGCGCCGGGGCGGCGGGTAGGGCCACCAGCACCACCGCCCGGTATTCGCTGCCCTGGCTCTTGTGGACAGTGACGGCGTAGGCCAGCTCCAGCTCCCCCAGCATGTCGGCGGTGTAGGTGGCGGTTCGGTCGTCAAAGCGGAGGACCATCACCTCTCCGGAGGGGTCGATCTCCTCCACCGTCCCCACGTCGCCGTTGAAGATGCCGGAGCCGGTGACGCCGTCGTCCCGGACCCACAGCACGTCGTAGTTGTTCCGAATCTGCATGACCCGGTCCCCGGTGCGGAAGGTGACATCCCCCCACGCGCGCTGGCGCTTGTCCGGGGACGGCGGATTCAGGGCCTTTTGCAGGGCCCTGTTCAGCGCTGCGGTGCCCCACTCCCCCTTGCGGGTGGGGCAGAGGACCTGGATTTGGCCGGGCTCAATGCCCATATTCCGGGGAAGCCGCCGCTGGCACAGCTCCACCACCAAATCCACCACCGCCATGGGGTCCCGGCGGCGCATGAAGAAAAAGTCGCTCTTGGCGGTGTTTTTTAAATCTGGCAGACGCCCCTCGTTCACCGCGTGGGCGGTGCGGATGATGGCGGAGGCCTGGGCCTGCCGGAAGATCTCCGTCAGGTGGACCGCCGGCACCCGGCCACTGCGGATCAGATCGGAGAACACATTCCCCGGCCCCACGGAGGGCAGCTGATCCGGGTCCCCCACCATAATGAGGCGGCAGTCGTCCCGGAGGGCGGCCAGCAGCGCGGACATGAGGGGCAGATCCACCATGCTCATTTCGTCCACAATGACCGCTTCCGCCTGGAGAGGGTCCTTCTCGTTCTTCTGGAAGGTCAGTTCCCCGGTGTCCTCCTTCCACACCATGCCCAGGCACCTATGTACCGTCTGGGCCTCCCTGCCGCACAGCTCCCCCAGCCGCTTGGCCGCACGGCCGGTGGGGGCTACCAGCAGGGTGGTGCAGCCCATCTTGTCCAGCATGGCCACAATGGCCCGGACGGAGGTGGTCTTGCCGGTGCCGGGGCCGCCTGTAAGGAGCACCACGCCCTGCTTTGCCGCCAGATCCACCGCCTTCCGCTGGGCGGGGGCGTAGGTGATGTGCTGCTCGGCCTCGATCTGGTCAACGATTTCCTCCAGCCGGTTCACCACGTAGTCCATCCGGTCCGCCTGGATGCGCAGCATCCTGTCCAGCTTCTCGGTAACATAGGTCTCCGCGTCGTGGAGGCGGCGGAGGTAGCAGGCCTCCACCTTGGCCACACGCTCACAGCGCACCGCGCCCCGGGTGATGAGGTCATCCAGGGAGATCTCGACGCTGTCCGGCGGGCAGTCGATGAGCTGGGCGGCGGCGGCCACCAGCTTGTCCCTGGGGAGAAACACGTGGCCGTTATTGAGATTGTAGGTCAGCTCAAAGAGGACAGAGGCCTCAATCCGCCGGCGGCTGTCCCCGGCGATACCCATGGACAGGGCGATCTCGTCCATGACGGCGAAGTCCACGCCGTAGAGCTCGTCCACCAGCAGGTAGGGGTTGTTCCGCAGGGCGTCCAGGGCGTCCAGGCCGTAGCGGCGGTAGAGCCGGGTGGCCAGGGTCAGGGGCAGGTCGTTGATGGACAGGAAGTCCAGCAGCCGCCGCAGGCCGGTCTGATAGCGGTAGCTCTCGCCAATCTCCATGGCTTTCCGGGCGGTAATGCCCTTGATCTTCGTCAGCTGCTCCGGTTCCTCCGCCAGAATACGGAGGGTATCCTCCCCAAAGCGCACCACCAGCTTTTCCGCCGTGGCGGGGCCGATGCCCTTGAGGACGCCGGAGGACAGGTAGGAGAGGATGTCGTCCTCCGTGGAGGGCATGTGCCGCTCCACCTGATCGGCCTGAAGCTGCTCCCCATGGTTGGGGTGATTGACCCACCGGCCGGAGACGATCAGGTTCTCCCCCGGCGCGGCGCAGGGGATGGTGCCCACCACCGTCACCACCTCATCACCGGTGGTCAGAAGCCGGAGAACGGTATAGCCGTTCTCCTCGTTGGTATATATGATGTTCAGGATTTTTCCATCGACGGTGGAGGTGGTATTCATTGGTCATAATGTCCTTTCTCTTGAAGCGGGGGGCAGGCCCCAAATGGTGCCGGGGGGCTTCCAGCCCCTCGGGGTCTGGGCGGGGACCTGCGGTCCCTACTCACCCTGGGTAACTTTTTCCCACGCGGGAAAAGTCACCAAAAAGCGCGCCAGCCCTACGGGCTGGACCCCCTTTTTCACGGAAGATTTGTGTTGGGCATCCCCCAGAGAAGCTTTCATCGGTACTGCTTTTTCGTTTTAACTGCCCTCCGTCGCTCCGTTCTACTCCGCGAGGGTGGATGGCTTCTTGACGTACAGCGAACCGCAGCGAAGGTCCGCCGCTGCGCGGCGGACTGGGCGCCGCATAGAAATGTCCGTACAACAGTCCTAAAATAGCCGCT
>CANRHK010000019.1 GCA_947630395.1 uncultured Oscillospiraceae bacterium | reverse complement strand
CGCCCAGACCCTGGCCCGGACGCTCCAGGTGCCCTTCGCCATCGCCGACGCCACCACCCTCACCGAGGCGGGCTACGTGGGCGACGACGTGGAGAACATTCTGCTGCGGCTGCTCCAGGCGGCGGACTACGACGTGGAGCTGGCGGAGCGCGGCATCATCTATGTGGATGAGATCGACAAGATCGCCCGCAAGAGCGAGAACACCTCCATCACCCGGGACGTGTCCGGCGAGGGCGTCCAGCAGGCCCTGCTGAAGATCCTGGAGGGCACTGTGGCCAATGTCCCGCCCCAGGGCGGCCGCAAGCACCCCCACCAGGAGTTCATCCAGATGGACACCCGGAACATCCTCTTCATCTGCGGCGGCGCCTTCGACGGTCTGGAGAAGATCATCGAGCGGCGCACCGACAGGCGGAGCATGGGCTTCGACTCCCCCCTCCAGAGCAAGAAGGACACGGACGTGGGGGCCATCCTCAAGGAGGTCCAGCCCCACGACCTCCTGAAATTCGGCATCATCCCCGAGCTGGTGGGCCGCCTGCCCGTGATCGCGCCCCTGGACTCCCTGAAGCGGGAGGACTTGGTGCGCATCCTCACCGAGCCCAAGAACGCCCTGGTCAAGCAGTATGAGAAGCTGTTCTCCTACGACCACGCCAGGCTGGTGTTCGAGGAGGGGACGCTGGAGGCCGTGGCGGACAAGGCCCTGGAGCGCAACATCGGCGCCCGCGGCCTCCGCGCCGTCATGGAGGGGCTGCTGACGGACGTCATGTTTGACATCCCCTCCGACCCCACGGTGGAGAAGGTGGTCATCACCCCGGCCTGTGTGCGGGGGGAGTGCGCGCCCATTCTGATCCACGGCGAGGGGAAGAAGCAGGCGGGGCGGAAAACACCGCCGGGTACCGCCTGCTGAGGCCCTGTCACAAAAAAAGAAAGAGGGGGGCGGGATCTGCCCCCCTTTTACCGTATTTCCCCGAAGCGGGGACGATCTCTCCCGGCGGCGTGCCGGGAAAAGGAGAGGAACGCAATGGACATCATTGAGAATACCACGATGAACATGCCGGTGCTGGCCCTGCGGGGCCTGACCATCTTCCCCAACTGCATCCTCAGCTTTGATGTGGAGCGGGAGATCTCCGTCCGGGCCCTGGAGCGGGCCATGGAGAACGACCAGTACATCTTCCTGGTGGCCCAGCGGGAGCTGGGCACCGTCCAGCCCACGGAGAGCGACCTCTACGAGGTGGGTACCATCTCCGTCATCCGGCAGATTCTCCGCATCAGCGAGGGGTCCGTGCGGGTGATGATGGAGGGCCGCAGCCGGGCCAAACTGCGTCGCCTGTGGCAGGCGGAGCCCTATCTCCAGGGCAATGTGGAGCCCATGCGGGAGCCGCAGGTCCGCGTGTCGGACTTCCAGCTGGAGGCCCTGCTGCGCCGGACCTACACCAACTTCGGCGAGTACGCCTCCCTGGCCACCCGGCTCAGTGAGCAGGTGGCCGCCGCCGTCATGGACGACCGGGACCCCGGCCATCTGGCGGACTTCATCACCCAGAACATCTTGCTGCGGTACCAGGACAAGCAGGCGGTGCTGGAGGAGATCCGCCCCATCCAGCGCCTGAGAAAGGTCAATGAGCTGCTGGCCCGGGAGGCGGAGGTCCTCAGCTGCGAACAGGAGCTGGAGGGCAAGATCCGCCAGGAGATGGGCGAGGTCCAGCGGGAGCACATCATCCGGGAGCAGATCCGCCTGTTGCAGCGGGAGCTGGGGGACGACGAGGACAGTGAGCTGAACGAGTACCGGGACCGCATTGCCGGGCGGATACTGCCGGAGGAGGTGGAGCGGAAGCTGTGCAAGGAGGTGGACCGCCTGGCCAAGCAGCCCTACTCCAGCGCCGAGGCCGCCGTCATCCGCAACTATCTGGACGTGTGTCTGGAGATGCCCTGGGGCGTGGAGACCAAGGAGCGTGCCAGCGTGGCCGCCGCCAGGAAAATACTGGACCGGGACCACTACGGCCTGGAGAAGGTAAAGGAGAGGATTCTGGAGTTCATCGCCGTGCGGCAGATGAACCCGGAGGCCAAGGGGCAGATCATCTGCCTGGTGGGCCCTCCGGGTGTGGGCAAGACATCCATCGCCATCTCCGTGGCCTCGGCCCTGAACCGGAAGCTGGCCCGTCTGAGCCTGGGCGGTATCCGGGACGAGGCGGAGATCCGGGGCCACCGCAAGACCTACATAGGCGCCATGCCCGGCCGCATCGCCAATGCCATCAGCCAGTCCGGAGCCATGAACCCCCTGCTGCTGCTGGACGAGATCGACAAGCTGGGCAATGACTACCGGGGTGACCCGGCCTCGGCCCTGCTGGAGGTACTGGACAGCGAGCAGAACTACGCCTTCCGTGACCACTTCCTGGAGCTGCCGTTGGATCTGAGCAAGGTGCTCTTTATCACCACCGCCAACACCACCGCTACCATCCCCCGGCCCCTGCTGGATCGGATGGAGGTCATTGAGCTTCTCAGCTACACCGACGAGGAGAAGCTGCAAATCGCCCGCCGCTACCTGCTGCCCAAGCAGCTGAAGGAGCACGGCGTGGCGAAGCGGACCCTCCGCATCGACGACGAGGCCCTACGGGCCGTGATCACCGGCTACACCCGGGAGTCCGGCGTCCGATCCCTGGAGCGGCTCATGGGAAAGCTGTGCCGGAAGACCGCCATGCGCCTGGTGACAGACACTGTCAAGCGTATTACCATCACAGAGGAAAACCTGGAAGAGTTCCTGGGGCCCCGGCGGTTCCTGACGCCAAAGCTGGATAAGGACCCGGTGGGTGTGGTCAACGGTCTGGCTTGGACCGAGGCTGGCGGCGAACTGCTGGAGGTGGAGGTCAACGTCATGGAGGGCTCCGGCAAGCTGGAACTTACCGGCAACCTGGGAGACGTGATGAAGGAGTCCGCCCACGCCGCCATCAGCTGCATCCGCAGCCGGGCCGTGAAGCTGGGCATTGCCCAGGACTTCTACAAGAACAAGGATATCCACATCCACTTCCCCGAGGGCGCGGTGCCCAAGGACGGCCCCTCCGCCGGCGTGGCCATCACCACGGCGGTGGTCTCCGCCCTCACCGGCCGGCCCGTCCACAGTGACGTGGCCATGACCGGCGAGGTGACCCTCCGGGGCAGGGTGTTGGCCATCGGCGGATTGAAGGAGAAGACAATGGCCGCCAAGAGGAACGGCATCCGCACCGTCATCATTCCCCAGGACAACCAGCGGGATCTGACGGAGATCGACCCCGTGGTCCGGGAGAGCCTCCGCTTTGTGACGGCTGAGACTGTGGACACGGTGCTCTGCGAGGCGCTGTGCCGCTCGGAGAAGGTTGCCGCCCCGGCGGAGAAGGAGTCTCAGAGTATGGTGACAGCCTTTGTGCCGGTGGAGCAGAGCGCCCAGAAGCGGCCCTGCTGCTGAGCACAAGAAGGGAGGAGGCCCATGGCCGTCAATTTCAACCGGGTGACCTTCATCCGATCCGCCGCCTCGCCCGGGGATTTTCTCCGGGACGGGCGCGGCCAGGTGGCCTTTGCGGGCCGATCCAACGTGGGCAAGAGCTCGGTGATCAACCGGCTGGTGAATCGGAAAAACTTCGCCCGGGTGGGCGCCACGCCGGGGAAGACCGGCCAGATCAACTACTTCCTGGTGGAGGATCGGGCCTATCTGGTGGATCTGCCGGGCTACGGCTACGCCAAGGTGTCCAAGGCGGAGCGGGATCGGTGGGGGAAGCTGATGGAGGCCTACTTCGCCTCCGGCCTTATCTCCCACGGCGTCCTGATTGTGGACGCCCGCCACAAGCCCACGGCGGACGACGTGACCATGGCAAATTGGTTCTTTGACGCGGGCTGCCCGGTGACGGTGGTGGCCAACAAGCTGGACAAGCTGAAGAAGTCGGAGATCGGGCCCAATCTGGCTCTGATCCGGGACACCCTGTCCCTCCGGGAGGGGGACGCGCTGATCCCCTTCTCCGCGGAGAAGGGCACCGGGCGGGAGGAGCTGGCGCGGCTGCTGACAGCGGCCATCGAGGGTAGATGAACCATGCCCCCCGCGGCAGAACTGCCGCGGGGGGTTGGATACGTTTTGGAGGGAGATAGGCATGACCATCATCGGATATCAGGACCGCTACCGGGACGACATGATCTTCATGGTCCTGGAGGCAAAGGACGCCCTGGGCCGGGTGCCCCGACTGAACGAGGACCTGCTGGACGTGCTGGGACAGTACCTCCAGCGGGGCGACCGGTTCTGGCTGGCGCTGGACGGCGAAGACCGGGTCATCGGCTGCATCGGCTATCACGGGCAGGACGGCGGCACCGCCCGCCTCCACCGTCTGTACGTCAAATGCGACCGGAAGCGCCAAGGCATCGGTACGGCCCTGCTGGAGACCGCTGAGCGGCATCTAAAGGCAGCGGGCTTCCGCTGCGCCACCGTCCACCTGGGCGGTCCGGAATACTGGGAGTCCCGCATCTTCTATCCCAGGCGCGGCTATAGCGAGTATGCCCCCGGCTATATGGCCAAGGACCTGTAGCGGCCTATCGCCACTCCACGTTGGCCGGATTCCGGGGGGCGGTGCGGCGGAACTTCAAGTTGGTGCGGCCCAGGATCAGGCACCCGCAGAGCTGCTGACGATCGGTGATGCCGAAGTACTCCCGCAGCGCCGGGGCGGCGCTGATGGCCCAGCTGGCAAAGCCGCAGTACAGGGCCCCCAGGCCCATGGCGTGGGCCATCAGCTCAATGTTGGCCAGGGCCAGACAGCCGTCGATCTGATACCGGGAGGTGACCACCAGCAGTTGATTCGCCCCGTAAAACAGGGTGTCCGGCTGATCCGGGGCGGCCCTGTAGCTCTCATACCGGCGCAGCAGCAGCTTGCGGTTCTCCCGCCGGGCCCAATCGGCAAAGCTCTCCCAGATTTGGGGCCGCAGGGCCTCGAACTCCCTGTCCAGCACCGTGAAGCGGACGGACTGGGTGTTGGAGCTGGTGGGGGCGCAGCGCCCCGCCTCCAGGAGCCGATCCAGCTCCTCGCGAGTCACTTTCTCGCCGGTGAAGCGGCGGACGCTGCGGCGGAAGCGCATGGCATTCAGGAGCACCGCCGGGTCCAGATCAAATTTCTCCGGCTCGTACTCCACAGGCGCCTCCAGATCCGGCATGGACGCGGCCCCCGTGGGGCACAGGGCCACGCACTGTCCGCAGCGGAAGCAGAACATCTTGTTGCAGCGATAGGTGCCGTCCTCCTCCCGGACGAGGGCGTGGACGGCGCAGTTGGCGGCGCACTGGCCGCAACCGGTGCAGAGGCTTTTGTCAATGGAGACCACGGGTCATTCCTCCTGATATGTTCTTAATACAAAGTTCTCCCCGCGGACAGATTCCCGGCAAGTTCCGGCCCCTCCGCCGCATATCCTGATACCGGGGAAAGGGGGTGCGGCGTGAGAGGAAAAGATCCCGCAGTGGAGTGCGTCTTTGACGAGGCTGGCGGGGACCTCCGGGAGATCCTTCTGGAGCTGCTCCGCCGCTTCCTGGAGCGGGAGGCGGGGGAAAACACCCGCCCATAGCGCGCCGGGGCGGCGCGGCCAAGCCGCCCGCCCCGGATACTGTTTGTTTGGGATAGAGCCTTACTGGATAGGTTCGAAGTCCGCCGCGCCGTGCTTGCACAGGGGGCAGATGAAGTCCTCGGGCAGCTCGTCGCCCTCGTAGACGTAGCCGCAGACCTTGCATACATAGCCCTTCTTGCCGGCGGTCTCCGGCTTGGGCTTCACATTCTTCTGGTAGTAGGTGTAGGTCATGGTGTCCACGTCGGAGATGACCCGGGCCTCGGTGACGGAGCAGATGAACATGCCGTGGGTACCCATGTCCACATACTGCTCCACCTTCAGGGAGAAGAAGGCGTTGATATACCGGGGCAGGAAGATAAGGCCGTTTTCAGAGCGCAGGGGGTCAATGCCGGCGAACTTGTCCGCTGTCCGGCCGCTCTGGAAGCCGAAGTTCTGGAACACCTGGAAGGGGGCCTCGGTGGACAGGCAGTTGACGTTCATAATGCCGGTCTGCTTGACAATGTGGTAGGTGTAGTTGGCCTTGTTGATGTTCACCGCCACCCGGAAGGGGTTGTCGGTGAGCTGGGAGACCGTGTTGACAATGCACCCGTTATCCTTGGCGCCGTCGTTGGTGGTGACCACGTAGAGGCCGTAGCCGATGCGGAAGAGGGCGGTCATGTCGTGCTTGTTGGCGGTCTCGGCCTGCTGAGCCAGATAGTCCTTGCACAGCTCGTCAGCCAGGGCATCGATCTGCTGGCGGCTCTCGTCATTGAGGGCGGAGAGCAGGTGAACGGTGTTCTTGGTCCAGGTGATGTTCTTGGAGCCCTCCAGCATCTTCTTCATGGTCTTGGCGGCCTGGGGCGCCCAGGAGCCGTTCTCCATCAGGGCCACGGTGCGGTTCTGGAAGTTCCGCTCGGTCAGGTGGTCAATGAAGGTGCGCATGAAGGGGAAGATATCGGCGTTGTAGGTGGTGGTGGCCAGCACCAGCTTGCCGTAGCGGAAGGCGTCCTCCACGGCCTCGGCCATGTCGTCCCGGGCCAGGTCGGTGACCACCACCTTGGGGCAGCCCTTGGACAGCAGCTTGCTCTCCAGCAGCTTCACGGCCTCCTTGGTGTGGCCGTAGACAGAGGTGTAGGCGATCATAATGCCCTCGGACTCCACCCGGTAGGAGGACCAGATGTCGTAGAGGCGCAGGTAGTGGCCCAGATTCTCCGTCAGCACCGGGCCGTGGGTGGGGCAGATGATCTGGATGTCCAGCCCGGCGGCCTTCTTCAGAAGCCGCTGGACCTGAGCGCCGTACTTGCCCACGATGCCGATGTAGTACCGGCGGGCCTCGCAGTCCCACTCCTCGTCCACGTCCAGGGCACCGAACTTGCCGAAGCCGTCGGCGGAGAACAGGACCTTGTCCTTGGTGTCGTAGCTGACGATGACCTCCGGCCAGTGGACCATGGGGGCGGCTACAAAGGCCAGGGTGTGCTCACCCAGGGACAGGGTGTCGCCCTCGCCCACCACCACGCGTTGGTCGGCCCAGTCATTGCCGAAGAACTGGCCCATCATGGTGAAGGCCTTGGCGGAGGAGACGATGACCGCCTCGGGGTAGACCCGCATGAAGTTGGCGATGTTGCCGGCGTGGTCCGGCTCCATGTGCTGAATGATCAGGTAATCCGGCTTCCGGCCGTCCAGGGCGGAGGCCACATTATCCAGCCACTGGTGGGTGAAATGCCTGTCCACCGTGTCGATGACTACCGTCTTCTCATCCAGGATCACATAGGAGTTGTAGGCCATGCCGTTGGGCACCACATACTGCCCCTCGAACAGGTCCACCTGGTGGTCGTTGACGCCCACATATTTGATATCCTTGGTAATCTTCATATCCATCACAGCACTCCTTGTGTGTCATAATAAGCTTTTTTATTATAGATCATTCCGGCGGGAAAAGCCAGTCTTTTCCATGATTATTTTGCGCCGGGAGGAAAATTTTTGCCCCCGCCCGAGGGAGGGGCTGCGAAAGGAGGGACGCCCATGGCGGCGGAGATAGAGCATCCCGCGTCCTACCGGGCGGCGCTGTACATCCGGCTGTCCCGGGAGGATGAGAACGAGGGCCCGTCGGAGAGCGTCACCAACCAGAGGGCCCTGCTGGAGGCGTTTACGGAACAGCAGGGGCTGACGGTCTACGCTGTCTATATTGATGATGGGGTTTCGGGCGGAAGCTTTGACCGCCCCGCCTTCCGCCGGATGATTGCGGATATCGAGGCCGGGCGGGTGAATATGGTCATCACCAAGGACCTCAGCCGCCTGGGCCGGGACTACATCCTCACCGGCCACTACATGGAGCGGTACTTTCCCGAGCACCGGGTGCGGTACATCTCCCTGCTGGACGGTATTGACACCGGCACGGATGCCGCCGCCAACGACATCACCCCCTTCCGGGCCATCATGAACGACATGTACGCCAAGGATATCTCCAAGAAGATCCGAAGTGTGAAGCGGGACAAGCAGCGCCGGGGTCTCTTCATCGGCGGCAAGCCGGTGTACGGCTACCGAATGCACCCCACGGAGAAGAACCGGATCGTGGTGGACCCTCCGGCGGCGGAGGTGGTGGTCCAGGTGTTCCGCATGGCCCTGGCGGGACAGAGCTGCCGGGAGATCGCCGGCACCCTGAACGCCCGGGGCGTGCCCAGCCCGGCGGTGTACGCGGGCCTGCCGGGGCGGGGGAGGGGCCTCTGGAGCGGGGAGCGGATTGGGGAGCTGCTGCGCAACCAGACCTACACCGGCGCCATGGTCCAGGGCCGCAGCCGCCGGGTGAGCTACAAGAGCAAAAAGTGCCTCCGCCAGCCCAGGGAGGACTGGCTGGTGGTGGAGGACACCCACCAGCCCATTGTGGACGCGGAGACCTTCCGGGCGGTGAATCGCCTGCTGGAAAGCCGCCGCCGGACCCGCCGCCGGAGATACGGCTTCCTGCTGAAGGGTCTGATCCTCTGCCGGGAGTGTGGTCGCCCCCTGGGGGTGGTAAACCGGAAAAACGCCGCCGGGGAGGACGTGCTGTACTTCCTCTGCCGCACCTACCAGCGGGGCGGATGCACCAGCCATACTGTCAAGGTAGATACCATTACGGACGCTGTTCTGGAGGAGATACAGAAAATTTGCGGCCCATATTTGACGGAGAAAGCCCTGCTGCCGGCGGCGGAGGCGTTTCTCGGGGCAGAGACGAGGGAAAAACCTTCCCGGCAGGCCCTGGAGGCCCGCCGGGAAGCCCTCACCGCCCAGATGGACCGGATCTATTTGGACCGGCTGGGGGGCCTTCTGCGGGAGGAAGATTTTCAGCGCCTCTACCGCCGTCTCCGGGAGGAGCGGGATGCCTTGGCGGCGCAGATGGAGAAGGAGGAGAGCGCCCCGCCGGAGGAGGAACAGGCTCTGACGCTGACCCGGTGCTTTCTCAAGGAGGCCCTCTCCCGCCGGGAGGTGCTCTGTGAGATCATCGACCGGATAGAACTGGGGGAGGACCGGCGGATTACCATCCATTTCCACTGTCAGCAGCCGGAGGACAAATAACGGGGGCGGCGTCCGCGCCGCTCCCGCTGTTCTCCTTACCATACCCGCGCCGCGAAGTATCGCGCATTGAGAAACGTGCCCTAGGCAAGCTTGAGGAGGCCCTGGAGGGGGGCTAACCCTCCTCCTCGTCCTCCGCCAGGTGGTGGGCTGTCCCGCCTCCGGCGTCGCCGTAGGCGATGGCCCCGTCTCCGTACTTGCGGCGGATGGCGTCAATGGCCCGCTCCAGCTGTTCCCGCTTGGCGTCCTCCCGGTGCTGCTGGGGGGCGAAAAGGCTCTCCTGCTCATAGGTCTCCCACTCCTCCGTCAGGGCCAGGGCGGTGACGGAGAGGAGGCGGATAGGGCTGGGGGGCCGCCACACCTTGTCCACGAGCTCCATGGACGCCTCCAGCAGCTCCCGCATCAGGTGGGTGCTGTGGCGCAGATGCTTCTGCCGGGAGATGTTCTTGAAGGCCGGATCCCGGATGCCCACCGCCACCGCCCCGCAGTAGAGCCCCTGCTGCCGCAGCCGGGTGGCCACGCTGTCGCAGAGAAGGGCCATGCCGTGGCGGACCTGGGCCCGGGTGGTCAGGTTCTCCGGAAAGGTAAAGCTGTTGCCCACGCTCTTGACCTGCTCCTGCTGATCCTGGGGCCGGACGGGGGAGGCGTCCAGGCCGTTGGCGTAGCTCCACAGCTGGCCCCCCAGCTTGCCCAACAGCCGTTCGGAGAGCGCCCGGTCCGTCTGGGCCAGCTGGCCGATGGTCTTAATGCCGTACTGGGCCAGCACCCGCTGGGCGGCGGGCCCGGCAAAGAGCAGATCCCCAACCGGCAGGGGCCAGACAATGTCCCGCCAGTTGTCAGGGGAGATGACCGTGGTGGCGTCGGGCTTTTTATAGTCGCTGCCCAGCTTGGCGAAGACCTTGTTGAAGCTGACCCCCACCGAGAGGGTGAGGCCCAGCTCCCGCTTCACCCGTCCCCGGATCTCGTCGGCGATAGCCGCCGCGTCCCCGCCAAAGAGGTGCTTGCTGCCGGTGATGTCCAGCCAGCTCTCGTCGATGCCGAAGGGCTCCACCAGGTCGGTGTACTGGCCGTAGATGTGGTTCACCAGCCGGGAGAAGTCCCGGTACAAGTGCCGGTGGGGCGGGAGGAGAATCAGATCCGGGCACTTCTCCCGTGCCTGCCAGATGGTCTCGGCGGTCCTGACGCCAAAACGCTTTGCGCTTTCATTCTTGGCAAGGATAATCCCTTTACGGCTCTCTGGATCGCCGCAGACCGCCACAGGCAGCTCCCGCAGTTCGGGATGGGAGAGCAGCTCCACCGAGGCGAAGAAGCTGTTCAGATCGCAGTGGAGAATGGAGCGCTTGTCCCACGCCATGGCGGCGCCTCCCTTCCGCCGCCGGGGAAAACGGCGGCAATTTTTCCCTTATTATAGCACATCTGTTGGAAATAAAAAAGAGGGCAGAGACGGATTCCGTGGGGGCCGGGGGATTTTTTCCTTTACAGAGGGTGGCTTTTGTGTTAGGATCAGAACAAAGATTCACACAATCACCGCCCGCGGGCCGGGCCCCAAGCCCGGAGAAAGGAGCCGTCCATGCCTACCCCCCACAATGCCGCCCAGATGGGCGATTTTGCCAAGACCGTGCTGATGCCCGGCGATCCCCTCCGGGCTAAATTCATTGCCGACACCTTCCTGAAGAACGCCCGGCTGGTGAACAACGTCCGGGGCGTCCAGGGCTACACGGGGACCTATAGGGATGTCCCCGTTTCCGTCATGGCCTCCGGCATGGGGATGCCCTCCATCGGCATCTACTCCTATGAGCTCTACAGCCAGTACGGCGTGGAGAACATCATCCGGATCGGTTCCGCCGGGGCCATCAGCGAAAAGCTGAAGCTGCGGGACGTGGTGGCCGCCCAGGGGGCCTGCACCAACTCCCACTTCGCCCACCAGTACGGCCTGCCCGGCGCCTTCGCCCCCATCGCGGACTTTACGCTGCTGGAGACCGCCGTGGCGGCGGCCCGAGAGATGGGCATTGAGATGCCCGTGGGTAATGTCCTCTCCTCCGACACCTTCTACGACGCGTCCAACTCCACCATGAAGTGGGCGTCCATGGGGGTGCTGGCGGTGGAGATGGAGGCCGCCGGCCTCTACATGACCGCCGCCTATCTGGGCAAGCGGGCCCTGGCCATCTGCTCCATCTCCGACAGCATCGTCACCGGGGAGGAGCTGAGCGCCAAGGAGCGGCAGACCACCTTCACCGGCATGATGCGGGTGGCTCTGGAGACCGCCGTGAAGATGGACAAGCGGTAAGCGGAGCGGAAATGCGGGGGGAACGGCTCGCTGTTCCCCTTTTTTGGCCCATTTCCCCCGCGCAACCGCAACTTGACGTCCCGCCACGCAAACGCAACATGAAATTGGTGGTATTTGCGGAGGCTCTCCGGTATGCTGAAGCCACTTTTTCAAGGAGGTGCGCACCATGAGTTTTGGTGACAATCTGCAATTCCTGCGCAAGCGGCAGGAGATGACCCAGGAGGCCCTGGCGGAAAAGCTGGACGTATCCCGCCAGTCCGTATCAAAGTGGGAGTCCGACGCCGCCTATCCGGAGATGGCCACGATTTTGCAGCTGTGCGACATGTTCCGTGTGGATCTGGACACCCTTCTCCGGGGGGATGTTCAAGCGGCCCTGGCGGAGGACGTGGCGGGCTACGATCGCTTCATGACCACGCTCGCTTTCCGCGTCGCCGGGGCGGTGGCCGGGATACTGGCGGGGGTGGCGCTGCTATGTGCGCTTCTGGCCCTGGGATATTCGGAGATGCTCTGCACGGCGGCGCTGATGGTGGTGATTGCGGCGGCGGTGGTGGTGCTGGTGGCCAGCGGCATCCAGCACGGCGCCTTCACCAGGCGGTGGCCGGTGCTGACGGACTTCTACACCCAGGCGGAGAAAGATGCTTTCCATCCCCGCTTTGTCTGGCTCATCTCCGGAGGCGTAGGCGGCATCATTCTGGACGTGGCGCTGCTGTACCTGTTTTTCGCCCGCTTCCCGGAGCGGGAGCCCTACGAGTCCGCAGCCGTGGCCCTTTTTCTTCTGATTCTGGCCGGGGCGGTGTTCGTCCTCATTCTGGGTGGGATGCTGGAGGGCAGGTACAACATCGACGCCTATAACCGCCAGCGGCAGAGGGAGCTCCACCCCACGCCGGCCCAGAAGCGGCTGGACAACCTCACCAGCGCCCTGTGGGGTGGCGGCATGGTGGCGGTCACGGCCCTCTATATAGGCATCGGCCAGGCCATGGGCCAGTGGAAGTTCGCCGCAGTCATCTACCCGGTGGCGGCGCTGCTGTTGGCGGTAGTCACCATTTTCCTCCGGCGGAACGAGGAGGAGTAGGGGGACGCTTTTTCAAGTTGAATCGTTAAATTTGTACTTGCCAACGGCGAAAAAAGGGATATAATGGTGGAAGCGCTATGTAATTGATGCCAAGGAGTGTCCCACATGAACCGAAAAACCCTGGCCGCCGCCTTCCCCCATACCATCCCCGTACTGATGGGCTACCTGTCTATCGGCATCGTCTACGGCTGGATGATGTCCGCCGCAGGCTTCGCGCCCTTCTGGACGGCGGCGGCCTCCGTGTTTGTCTTTGCCGGCAGCGGCCAGATGCTGGGGGTGGACCTGCTCTCCCGGGCCGCGCCCCTGGCGGATATCGCCTTTCTGACCCTGATTCTCAACTTCCGCCACCTGGTCTACGGCCTGTCCATGCTGGAGAAGTTCCACGACGTGAAGGGGCTGAAGAAGTTCTACCTGATCTTCGCCCTCAGCGACGAGACCTACGCCCTGCTGTCCGGGGTCCAGCCCCCGGAGGAGGTGGACCCCCACGGCTTCTATCTCTCCATCGCCGCCCTGGATCAGATCTATTGGATTGTTGGATCCGTGGCCGGCGCGGTGGCCGGGGCCCTGGTCACCATCAACACCGAGGGCATCGACTTCGCCATGACCGCGCTGTTCCTGGTCATCGCCACGGAGCAGTGGCTGTCCGGGAAGCAGCACCTGCCGGCCTTCCTGGGCCTGGGCGGGACGCTGCTGCCGCTGCTGATTTTCGGGCCGGACGGTGCCACGTTCCTGATTCCGGCGCTGGTGATTCTGGTGGGCGGCCTGCTGCTGATCCGCCCGGTGCTGGAGAAGCCCGAGAGACTGGAGGAGAGGGGGGAGTCCCTGTGAAAGCCGCATGGATTGCCGTGGCCATCGGCGTGATGGCGCTGGTGACCTTTTTGACCCGGGTGCTGCCCTTCCTGCTCTTTGATAGAGGAGGACAGCCGCCCAAGGTTATCCACTACCTGGGCGCCTACCTGCCCCCGGCGGTGATAGCCATGCTGGTGGTGTACTGCTACCGATCCATGACCTTTGACGCCCTGGGCAACTGGCTGCCCGGCGTGGCCGCCGGACTGGCGGTGGTGGCGCTCCATGTCTGGAAGCGCAATAACATGCTCTCCATCGTGGGCGGCACGATTCTCTACATGGTGCTGGTCCAGGTGGTATTCTGACAACTGCAAATTCTAATAAGCTGAGCAGCCCCCGCCGGAAACCCGGCGGGGGCTGCTGGCATCATCAATAGCGAAACGCTTCCCGCAAAAGGCTTACAGGCCGAAATACCGGGCGGCGTTGTTGTAGCAGACGCCCTCCACAATCTTCTTCAGAGCCGCCTCATTGTTGGGATACTCGCCGTTCTCCACCCAATTGCCGATGAGGTTGCAGAGAATGCGGCGGAAGTAGTCGTGGCGGGCATAGGAGAGGAAAGAACGGGAGTCGGTGAGCATACCCACGAAGTTCCCCAGGAGGCCCAGGTTGGCCAGGGAGCGCATCTGGTCCTCCATGCCGCTCTTGGTGTCGTTGAACCACCAGGCGGAGCCGTGCTGGATCTTGCCGGGGATCTCGCTGGACTGGAAGCAGCCGATGAGGGTACCCAACTGTTCGTTGTCCGCCGGGTTCAGGGAGTAGAGGATGGTCTTGGGGCACTGGCCCTCCGTGTCCAGGGCGGAGAGGAGGGCGGCGATGTCGCCGCCGCACGTGGTCTGGGCGATCATGTCAAAGCCGGTGTCCGGGCCCATCTTGGCGTACATCCGCTCATTGACGTTGCGGAGGCAGGCATAGTGGAGCTGCATGGCGATGTTCAGCCGGTGGTACTCCCGGCCCAGGTGCAGGAGGATGTAGGTCTGATAGGCCTCGGCCTCCTCCACGGTGATCTCTCCGCCGGCCATAACCTTCTGGTAGGCGGCGTTGACGGCCTCCTCAGAGGCGGGGCGGAAGGGAATGTAGTCCAGACCGTGGTCGCTGGCCCGGCAGCCCAGCTTCGCAAAGAACTCCAGCCGCTCTGTGAGGGCGGTGCAGACGTCCTGGGCCGTGTCCAGGGACTCCTTGCCCACGCTCCGGGCCAGCTTGCCGATGTAGGCGGCGAAGCCGGGCTTGGAGATATTGATGGCCTTGTCCGGGCGGAAAGAGGGACACACTTTAAACCGGATGGTGGGGTCGGCGGCGATCTTCTCGTGCCACTCCAGGGAGTCGATGGGGTCGTCGGTGGTGCCGATGAAGGCCACGTTGGACTGCTCAATGAGGCCCCGCACCGTGAGCTTGGGGTCGTTTTGCAGCTTGTCGGAAGTGAGAGCCCAAATCTCGTCCACACTCTCCGGGGAGAGGTAGCCCTCGTAGCCGAAGAACTTCCGCAGTTCCAGGTTGCACCAGTGGTACATGGGGTTGCCGATGGCCATCTCCACGGACTCGGCAAATTTTTTCAGTCTCTCCTTGCCGGGCTTGTGGCCGGTGATGTACTCCTCGTCCACGCCGTTGGAGCGCATGACGCGCCACTTGTAGTGGTCGCCGAAGAAGGAGCCATCGGGGTTCTCGCCGCCCAGCCACACCTGGGTGATGTCCTCAAAGCGGCGGTTCTCATAGATCTCCTGGGGCGGAATGTGGCAGTGGTAGTCCACCAGGGGCATTTTCTCGGCGTAGTCGTGGAACAGGTGTCTGGCGGTTTCGGTTTCCAGCAGGAAATCCTTGTCCATAAATTGCTTCATGTCGTCGTATACCTCGTTTGATTTTAAACTAACGCTTAATATCGTAGTTCATATTCATCAGATTGCGGATGCTCTCCACATCGTCGGTGATATTGCCATCGCCGTGGATGGTGTGCTTGATGGCGCTGCTGGCCACGGCGAAGTTGACCATGTCCATGGGCTTGTAGTTGTGCATCATGGCATAGATCAGGCCGCTGGCGAAGGCGTCGCCGCCGCCCACCCGGTCCAGAATGTTGAAGGTAAAGAGCTTGCTCTCAAAGGTGTGGCCCTGATACCACATGTAGGCCTTCAGGCTGTTCTCGCTGCCGGAGTGGGCGTAGCGCACGTGACGGGCGATGCACTTGAGGTTGGGATAGCGCTCAATGAAGCGCTGGAACACCTCGTCTTGCTGCTCATAGCTGGGCTGGAGGGGCACGCCGTCCTTCCAGTCGCCCTTGGCGTGGTCGCTCTCGTCCTTCCACAGGTGATAGGGCTCGATGCCAAACAGCACGTCCATATAGGGCAGGCACTGGGTGCAGTAATCCCGGGCCTGATCCCAGGTCCACAGGAGGCTGCGGAAGTTGCCGTCAAAGCTGACGGTGAGGCCCTTCTCCTTGGCGCCCTTCATGCACTTGAGGAGGAACTCGGCGCAGCCGGCGGAGACGGCCGGGGTGATGCCGCTGAGGTGCAGCCAGTCATAGCCCTCCAGCAGGGCGTCCACATCCACCTTGCTGAAATCGTACTCAGTAATGGCGCTGTGCAGGCGGTCATAGGTCACCTTGCTGGGCCGGATGCCGTAGCCGGTCTCCAGGTAGTAGACGCCCAGCCGGTGGGTGGGGGTCTCCTCCTTGCTGGAGAGGATGACCGGGGTGCAGTGGACGTCGTTGGAGCGCAGCGCCCTCACGGCGCTCTTGCCCAGGGAGTTGTTGGGCACCACGCTGAAGAAAGTGCTGTCCACGCCCAGGTTTGCCAGGGCCAGGGCGATGTTGGCCTCGCTGCCGCCGTAGCTGGCGTCGAAGTTGTTGGCTACTCGGATCTTGCCGTAGTTGGGAGGCGTCAGGCGCAGCAGAATCTCACCGAAGGTGATGAATTTCTGCCCGCCGGGCTCCTTGGGAAGCGGATTTGAGTGCAGCATGCGATCCCTCCTAACGCTGGACCCGGCCGGAGGCGTCGCCGCCGGCCAGCTTCTCCACCTCGGCGATGGTGGCAAAGTTGAAATCCCCCTCCACGGAGTGCTTCAGGGCGGAGGCCGCCACGGCGAACTCCAGGGCGGACTGGTTGTCCTTGCCAGTGAGGAGGGAGTAGATGAGGCCGCCACCGAAGCTGTCGCCGCCGCCGATGCGGTCGATGATGTGCAGGTGGTACTTCTTGGAGAAGCAATACTCCCCGCCGGCGGCGTCGTAGAGCATGGCGCTCCAATCGTTGTCAAAGGCGGACTTGCTCTCCCGGAGGGTGATGGCCACCTTCTCAAAGCCGAATTTTTCCGCCAGCTGGCGGGCCACGGACTTGTAGCCCTCCTTGTTCAGCTCGCCGGCGGTGATATCCGTGGCCTCCGCCTCGATGCCGAAGACGTCCTTGGCGTCCTCCTCATTGGCGATGCACACATCCACGTACTGGCAGAGTTCCGTCATGGCCGCACGAGCCTGATCCCGGGTCCACAGCTTGCCCCGGTAGTTGAGATCGCAGGAGATCTTGATGCCCCGGGCCTTGGCGGCCTGGCAGGCCTCCTTGCAGGCCTGGACCAGATTGGGGCCCAGGGCCGGGGTGATGCCGGTGAAGTGGAACCAGTCCACGCCGTCGAAGATCTTGTCCCAGTCGAAGTCGGAGGGGCTGGACTCCTGCATGGCGGAGTGGGCCCTGTCGTAGATGCAGACGCTGGGCCGCTGGGAGGCGCCCTTCTCGTTGAAGTAGATGCCCACCCGGTCGCCGCCCCGGACGATCTTGCTGGTGTCCACGCCGTAGCGCCGCAGGCTGTTCACCGCACACTGGCCCAGGGCGTGGGCGGGCAGCTTGCAGACAAAGGCCACGTCCAGGCCGTAGTTGGCCAAGGACACGGCCACGTTGGCCTCGCCGCCGCCGAAGGTGAACTCCAGGTGGTCGGCCTGGACAAAACGCTCATAGTTGTAGGGCTGGAGGCGAATCATAATCTCGCCGAAAGTGACTGCCTTGGGCATTATCCACGGGCCTCCTTTACAATTTCAACAGATTTTTTGCACAGATCGGTGATCTCGTCCCACTTGTTGTTGTCAATGAGGTCAGCCGTCACCATGTAGGAGCCGCCGCAGGCGCAGATGACGGGGCACTTAAGATACTCGGCCAAGTTCTTCAAAGAGATGCCGCCGGTGGGCATGACCTTGAACATGGGGAAGGGAGCGCTCATGGCCTTGATCTTGGCAAGGCCGCCGGACTGCTCGGCAGGGAAGAACTTCAGCACCTCCAGGCCCAGCTTGTAGGCGGTGTGGTAGTCGGTGGGGGTGGTGCAGCCGGGGAAGATGGGCACGTTTTTGCTCTGGCAGTAGGTGACGATATCCGGGTCCAGACCCGGGGTGACGATGAACTTGGCGCCGGCGGCCACGGCCTCGTCCACCTGGGCGGTGGTGAGGACAGTGCCCGCGCCCACCAGCATGTCGGGGCACTCCGCCGCCATCAGGGCGATGGCCTTGGCGGCGCCCGCCGCCCGGAAGGTGACCTCGGCCACGGGCACACCGCCGGCGCACAGGGCGCGGGCCAGGGGGGCCGCGTCCCGCTCGGGGTGGTTGAGCTTGATGACGGGGACAACACCAATCTTGGAGATAGCTTCATGCAGCGCGTTCATAGAGCAAAGCCTCCTATCTAAAAATCTGCCTCAATTTTATACCACCTGCATAGCAAAAGCAATACACGAATAGGATTTCTTTACATTTTTTACAAAATTCTCCGGGGCCGATCTTCCACAGGGAGGACCGGCCCCGGAGAGGCGGCAGGCTTGTCCGCGGGGGAGGGGAATTACCCCTTCCTTCTGGGCTTTCTGTGCTTCCGCCCGTCGGCGAACGCCATGAGCCGGCCCACCCGGGGCGGGTCGGAGGAGATACGCCGCACAGGGGACTTGGGCGGATCCGGCAACACGGGGGCCGGCAGGGGGATGGGCTTTGTCTCCGTCCTGGGAATGGATTTTTCCGTCCCCGCTTGGGGTGCGGGCCTGGGCGGATCCCGCCGGGCGGCGGCCTTGGGCATTTTGGGTTGGACGGGCGGCTGCTCCACCGCCAGCACTGGCTTCTGGGGCTGTTTGGGGGCCTTCTCCGCCGGTTTTGTCTTGGGCTGGGCGGCCTGCTGCCGCTCTGCCCTGGGAGGCCGGGGCGGGCGCTGGGCCTTGGGGGTAGCCTCGAAGATCTCCATGGGCCAGGGGTGGTCCTCCACCACCGGCACCTTCTTTTTGATGAGCTTCTCGATATCCTTCAGATACGCCAGCTCGTCGTAGTTGCAGAAGCTCACCGCCAGCCCGCCCCGGCCCGCCCGGCCGGTCCGGCCGATGCGGTGGACGTAGGTCTCCGGCACATTGGGCAGCTCGTAGTTTACCACGCAGGCCAACTCGGCCACGTCGATGCCCCGGGCGGCAATATCCGTGGCCACCAGCACCCGGATCTCCCCGCTCTTGAAGCTGTCCAGGGCCCTAATCCGGGCGGTCTGGCCCTTGTTGCCGTGGATGGCCATGGCGGGGATGCCGGCCCTGGTCAGATCCTTCACCACCCGGTCCGCGCCGTGCTTGGTGTTGGTGAAGACCAGCACGCTGTCCAGGCTCTTGTCCGCCAGCACGAACTGGAGCAGGAGCTTCTTGTTCCCCTTGTCCACCTTGTAGAGCCGCTGCTCAATGGCCTCCACGGTGGAGGACTGGGGCGTCACCTCCACCCGCGCTGGCTTTACCAGGATGGTCTTCGACAGGTCGGCGATCTCCTGGGGCATGGTGGCGGAGAAGAGCAGCGTCTGCCGCTTCTTGGGCAGCCGGGCGATGACCTTCTTCACGTCATGGATGAAGCCCATGTCCAGCATTCTGTCCGCCTCGTCCAGCACAAAGGTCTCAATATGGGTCAAATCGATAAAGCCCTGATTGCACAGGTCATTGAGCCGCCCCGGCGTGGCCACCAGCACGTCCACGCCCTTTTGCAGGGCCTCCACCTGGGGACCCTGGCCCACGCCGCCGAAGATGACGGTGTGGCGGATCGGGAGGTACTTGCCGTACTGGTCGAAGCTCTCTTTGATTTGCAGCGCCAACTCCCGAGTGGGGGTCAGCACCAGGGCCCGGATGGGCGTGTGGGTTTTCCCCACCTGGCCGTTGAGGCGCTGGAGGATGGGAATGGCGAAGGCCGCGGTCTTGCCGGTGCCGGTCTGGGCGCAGCCGACGAGGTCCCGGCCCGCCAGCGCCGGCGGAATGGCCTGGGCCTGGATAGGGGAGGGGGCCTCATAGCCCAGATCCTCCACCGCCCGGAGAAGCTGGGGGAGCAGTTGTAGGTCTTGGAATGTCATAGGGATCCCTTTTCCTGTGAATTTTCCGCCTGTGGGGCGGCTGGAGAGCATTATATATGATTTTTCCCGGGAAAGCAAGGCCCTGGGCGTACGGGCGGGGC
>CANRHK010000018.1 GCA_947630395.1 uncultured Oscillospiraceae bacterium | reverse complement strand
AATATACACGCCCATGCGCTTCAGCGGCCAGCTGTGCCTCTGCGCCGCCGTGGTGTCCCTGGTCCTGGGCCTACTGACCCGCTGGGCCGCCGCCCACCCCTGGGCCCGCTGGACCCGCCGGGTCCTGGCCGCCCTTCTGGCGGCGGGCTTCGCCTTCTTCGCAGTGCTGGAGGTGTGGGTCATCTCCCGATCCCGCACAGATCGGGATACCCCAGTGTCCGCAATGGTAGTCCTGGGGGCCGGGGTCCACGGCACCGTGCCTTCCATGAGCCTCTCCGTGCGGCTGGAGGCCGCGCTGACCTACGCGGAGGACCACCCGGACATTCCCATCGTGGTCTCCGGGGGCCAGGGCGGCGGCGAGGCTGTCACCGAGGCCCGGTGTATGGCCGACTGGCTCACGGCCCGCGGGGTGCCGGAGGAGCGGATCTGGCTGGAGGACCAGTCCACCAACACGGAGGAGAACGTGGCTTTCTCCAAAGCCCTTCTGACATCCCGGGGCATAGACGTGACAGAGCACATCGCCATCATCACCGCCGACTACCACCTGTGCCGGGCCCTCTGGCTGTGGGGCGGGGACGGCGCGGTGCCGGTGGCGGCCCATATGCCCCTTCTGTACTGGCCCCTGACGGTCAACTATTATATCCGGGAGGCCTTCGCCATGGCGGCGGAGCTGCTGCTTCCATAAGGAGGATGCACCATGTCTGAGATTCTTTGTGTCTACTACAGCCGCACCGGCCACACCCAGGCGCTGATGGAGGAGATCGCCGGCGAGCTCCAGTGCGAGTGCGTGAAGCTGGACGACGGCGTAGACCGCTCGGGGGCAAAGGGCTGGCTTCTAAGCGGCCGGCAGGCCATGGCCCGGCGAGTGCCTTCGGTGAAGGAGCTGGAGACCCGCCTGCCCCTGGAACAGTACGATCTGGTGATCATCGGCACCCCTGTGTGGGCGGGCCGGTGCAGCGCCCCGGTGCGCAGCTTCCTGCTGGCCCACGGCGAGGAGCTCAACAGGGTGGCCTACGTCATCACCCGGGGCAGCGACGTGCGCTATGAGGAGGTCTTCAACCAGATGGATCTCTACGTCCGCACCCCCCACGCGGCGGCGGTGACCATCCGCCCCAACGCCGTAGGGTCCACCTTCTGGCGGCAGGAGTTTTTAAGTGCCGTCCGGGCCATTGGAAAGGAGAATCCAGGCCATGCTGGATAAGCTGAAGTCCGTGGCCGACCGATACGAGGCCATTGTCAGCCAGCTGGAGGACCCCGCCACCTACGCCGACCCCGCCCTGCTGCGGCGGCTCACCCAGGAGCAGAAGGAACTGACGCCGGTGGCGGATGCCTACAAAGCCTACCGCAAGGCGGAGGCGGATCTGGCCTCCGCCCGGGAGCTGCTGGGAGATCCTGAGCTGAAGGACATGGCCCAGGAGGAGATGGCCCAGGCCAGGGCGGACATGGAGCGCCTCACCGAGGAGATCAAGGTTCTGCTGCTGCCCAGGGACCCCAACGACAGCCGGAACGTGGTCATGGAGATCCGGGGCGGCGTGGGAGGCGAGGAGGCCATGCTCTTTGCCGCCGACCTCTTCCGGATGTACGCCATGTACGTGGAGAGCCGGGGCTGGAAGCTGGAGGTGGTCAACCGGAACGAAACCGAGCTGGGGGGCCTGAAGGAGATCAGCTTCCTGGTGGAGGGCGAGGGTGCCTTCTCCCGGCTGAAGTACGAGAGCGGCGCCCACCGGGTCCAGCGGGTGCCGGTGACCGAGTCCTCCGGCCGCATCCAGACCAGCGCCGCCACGGTGGCGGTGCTGCCGGAGGCGGAGGACGTGGATCTGGACCTGGACCCCGCCGATATCGAGATGCAGGTGTTCCGCTCCTCCGGCGCGGGGGGACAGCACGTGAATAAAACCTCCTCCGCCGTCCGGCTGATCCACCGGCCCACGGGCACTGTGGTGGAGTGCCAGCAGGAGCGCAGCCAGTTCCAGAACCGGGACAAGGCCATGCAGCTTCTGCGGGCCCGCCTCTATGACGCGAAAGCCCGGGAGCAGGACGCCGCCATCGCCGCCCAGCGGCGCAGCCAGGTGGGCAGCGGCGACCGATCCGAGCGCATCCGCACCTACAACTTCCCCCAGGGCCGGGTCACGGATCACCGCCTCACCGGGGACAACAAGAATTTCAGCATCGACGCCGTCATGGCCGGGGGCCTGGACCCCATCATCGACGCCCTCACCACCCAGGACCAGGCGGCCAAGCTGGCCGCCGCGGCGGAGTGACGGAAAAGAGGAACCGCCATTGAAGACGAAATTACTCACCCCCAATGATATCGCCGAGGCCGCCGCGATCCTGCAACGCGGCGGCCTTCTGGGGATCCCCACGGAGACGGTCTACGGCCTGGGGGCCAACGGCCTGGATCCAGACGCGGTACGCCGCATCTTTGAGGCCAAGGGCCGCCCCCAGGACAACCCCCTCATCCTCCACGTCCCGGACGAGAGCTGGCTGGCGCGGTACTGCCAAAATGTGCCGGACAGCGCCTATACCCTGGCGCGGAGGTTCTGGCCCGGCGGGAGATTGTGCCCGACGCGGTGACGGCGGGGCTGGACACGGTGGGCGTGCGCTGCCCCAACCACCCGGTGACCCTGGCCATCATCGCCGCCGCCGGGGTGCCGGTGGCAGCCCCCAGCGGGAACCGGTCCGGCCGCCCCAGCCCCACCCGCGCCGCCCACATGCTAGAGGACATGGACGGCCTCATCGACGCCATTGTGGACGGCGGGGCCTGCGGCGTGGGGGTGGAGTCCACCATCGTGGATCTCACCGGCCCAACGCCCCGGCTGCTGCGGGCCGGGGGCCTGCCTCTGGAGGCGCTGCGAGAAGTGCTGGGGGAGGTCCAGCTTGACAGGGCTATCGTAGCCCCCCTCTCCGCCGGTGAGAAGCCCAAGGCCCCGGGTATGAAGTACCGCCACTACGCCCCCAAGGCGCCGGTGACGGTGGTGACGGGGAGCGGTCAGAGCTCAGCCCGGTATATCCTCCAACATTTGGGGGAACATACCGGTGTCATCTGCTTTGACGAGTACGCCGGAGACTTCACCGGGCGCGCGGTGCGATCCATCGGCCCCGCCGCCGATCCGGACGAGCAGGCCCGCCGGGTGTTCGACGCTCTCCGATCCTTTGACAGCACCGATGTGACGGAGATCCTCGCCCAGTGCCCCGGCGACGGCGGCCTGGGCCTGGCCGTGGCCAACCGGCTAAAGAAAGCGGCGGGCTTCCACGTGGTGGACGCGGGGGCGGCGGGGACATGACGGTTATTGGCATCACAGGCCCCACCGGATCCGGCAAAACCACCGCTCTGCGGGTGCTGGCGCGGCGGGGATTTGAAATTGTGGACTGCGACGCGCTATACTATGCGCTGCTGCGGGAGGACGAATCCCTCCGCCGGGCGCTGACGGACGCCTTCGGGGACGTGTTCCTGCCGGACGGCAGTCTGAACCGCCCCGCCCTGGCCGCCCGGGTTTTCGGGGACGCCGGGGAGCTGGACAGGCTCAACCGCATCGTCTTCCCCGCGGTGTACGCCGCCGTCGCGAAAAAGATCACAGATTGTTCACAAACGGGCCTTGCCATCGACGCCATCAATCTGGTAGAATCAGGATTGGGCCGGCTGTGCGCGGTGACCGTGGCGGTGACGGCCCCCCCGGAAATCCGCCTGAGGCGGATCATGGCCCGGGACGGCCTGAGCGAGGAGCGGGCCAGGGCCAGGATCAACGCCCAGCGGTTCGACGGCTGGTACAGGCGGCACTGCACGTTCCTGCTGGAGAACCGGGCGGAGAGCAGGGCGGCCTTCGAGGCTTTGATGGAGGAGTTTTTCGAGGGCCTGCTGGCGATGATATAGATAGAAGGAGGAAAAACGACATGGACGAGAAAGAGTGGAGGGTGAAGCTGCTCAGCGGGAAGAGGAACGGCTACGACGTTCTTCCCGCCGGGGAGCGCGCCCCCATGCATGACTACTGCGAGGCGTACAAGGCCTTTATGAACAAGGCCAAGACCGAGCGGGAGTGTGCGCGGGAGGGCGTCCGCCTGGCGGAGGAGCGGGGCTTCAAGCCCTATGTGCCCGGCATGGCGCTCTCCCCCGGCGACAGGGTGTACCACAGCAACCGGGGCAAGATGCTGCTGCTGGCCGTCATCGGCCAGAAATCCCTGGCGGAGGGCCTCCAGATGGTGGCCGCCCACATCGACAGCCCCCGGCTGGATCTGAAGCCCTCCCCCCTCTACGAGGACGGGGAGCTGGCCTACTTGAAAACCCACTACTACGGCGGCATCCGCAAGTACCAGTGGGTGACCATCCCCCTGGAGCTCCACGGCGTGGTTGTCATGAAAGACGGCGCCGTCATCCCCGTGGTCATCGGCGAGGGGGACGAGCCCAAGCTGTATATCAGCGATCTGCTGCCCCATCTGGCCCAGGAGCAGAACAAGAAGTCCTTGGCCGACGGCATCGCGGGCGAGCAGCTAAATCTGCTCTTCGCCAGTGAGCCCCTGGAGGGGGAGGGCCAGGAGCGGGTAAAGCTGGCGGCCATGAAGCTGCTGTATGAGAAGTACGGCTTCACCGAGGACGACTTCATCTCCGCCGAGCTGGAGGCGGTGCCCGCTTTCCGGGCCACGGATATTGGCTTTGACAGGAGCATGATCGGCGCCTACGCCCAGGACGACCGCGCCTGCGCCTACGCGGCCCTCAAGGCCCTGCTGGATCTGGAGGGCGTCCCCTCCAAGACCGCCGTCTGTGTGCTGGCGGATAAGGAGGAGATCGGCTCCACCGGCGTCACCGGCATGATGACTAAGGACTTCGACAAGTTCCTGGAGGACCTGTGCGAGACCGAGGGCGTATCCCTCCGCTCCTGCCTGGAGAAGTCCTTCTGCCTCTCCGCCGACGTGTCCATGGCCTTTGACCCCAACTTCCCCGACGTCTACGATCGGCGCAACAGCGCCTATCTGAACTACGGCGTGGGCCTGGCCAAGTACACCGGATCCCGTGGCAAGGGCGGCGCCTCCGACGCCTCCGCCGAGACGGTGGCCTATGTCCGCCGGATCTTCGACGAGAACGGCGTCCTCTGGCAGATGTGTGAGTTGGGCAAGGTGGACGCCGGCGGCGGCGGCACCGTGGCCTGCTACATGGCGGACAGGAACATCGACACTCTGGACGCCGGAGTGCCCCTCCTGTCCATGCACGCCCCCTTCGAGGTGTCGGCCAAGCTGGACTGCTACATGACCTACAAGGCCATGCGGGCGGTCTATCAGAACTAGAAGCTGTATTCGCAAGCGGCCCGTCCTCCCGGGGCGGGCCCTTTTCGCGCGGAAAAGAGGCTCTTGTCAAATCCCCACCCATCGTATAAAATAGAAAATAGGGATTTATGGGGAGGAGGGAGACCTATGACCAGGAACGATCAAAAGCCCGCTGTGAGGACGCATCCCGCCCAGCATCTGCACCGGGTGCCGCTGGCGGCGGCGGGGCTGATGCTGGTCTTTGCCGTCATCTGCCAGCCGAATCTGAGCCTCTTTACCGGCTTCTGGGCCATCCAGACCGGCGAGGCGGGGCTGATCACCGACCCGGTGGCCACCGGCGGCGTGGGCGCGGCGCTTCTGAACGCGGCGCTGATGCTGTTTCTGGGCACCGCGCTGGTGCGGAAGCTGAAGCTGCCCTTCACCGGGGCGGCCTTTGCCTGTCTCTCCATGCTGGGGGGCTTCTCCCTGTTGGGGAAGAACCTGCTCAACTCCGCCCCCATCGTCCTGGGCTGCTGGATTTTCTGCCGTGTGCGGGGGGAGAAGTTCACCAAATACGTCTACTTCTCCCTGTACGCCACCTGCCTATCGCCCATGGTGAGCTTCCTGCTGGTGCGGGGCCGTCCGGGGCTTCGGTGGCTGGAGATGGCCCTGTGCGGCCTGGTCATCGGCTTTTTGGTGCCGGCCATCGCCCAGTTCACCACCAGGGTCCACCAGGGCTATAACCTCTACAATGTGGGCTTTGCCGCCGGGATACTGGGCCTGGGCATGGCCAGCGTGCTCAAGGGCGTGGGCGTGGAGTTCGACACCGTGGGCAGCTGGAGCACGGAGGCCCACTGGCCCCTGACGGCCCTGGTGGCGCTGATGCTGGCCGGGCTGCTGGCCGCCGGGATCGCCGGGGGCTGCCGGAGCTGGGCGGATTACAAGAAAATTCTGCGGCACCCCGGCCGGGCGGTGGCGGACTTCATCCTGCTGGACGGTCCGTCCCGGACCTTCGTCAATATGGCCCTGGTGGGCGCCATCGGCCTTGCCTACCTGCTGGCCTTGTACCCCCTGGGAGTGCGGCTCAACGGCCCCCTGGTCTGCTGCCTCATGAGCATGACGGGCTTTGCCGCTTTCGGCAAGCACCCCAGAAACGTGTTGCCGGTGATGGCGGGGGCCGTGCTGGCGGCGTTGTTGCTGGTGAAGGTGCCCATCACCGCGCCGGGCGTGCTGCTGGCCACCCTGTTCTGCACCGGGCTGGCCCCCATCTCGGGTCAGTTCGGCTGGTACTGGGGCATGGCGGCGGGATTCATGCACATGTGCATCGTCCAGAACACCAGCATCCTGCACGGCGGGATGAATCTCTACAACAACGGCTTTGCCGCGGGCCTGGTCTGCGTGCTGCTGGTGCCTATCATCGAGGCGGTGAAGCCGGAACCCAAAGAGGAGGAATGAAATCAATGAAACAGAGAAAAGCCACCGCGCGGAAGCGGATGAATATGGTGATGTGCGAGGTCAACAACGCCATCATCCTGGCAGGCGGCCGCAGCGTGGACTTCCGGCTGCGGAAGGAGGACGCCGGGCTGCGGCTGTTCGTCCACGGGGATTTCAACCCGGCCAAGCGCCACGACCTCCTCAGCGTGGCGGAGATACTCTCCCCGCCGGTGCGGGATCCGGCCCTGGTGGAGACCTACTGGGAGCTGACCGGGGATATGCTGCAAATCGGCAACAGCGAGCTGACCCTGGTGGGCCACATGCTGGACAGCGCGGAGGTCACCGTGGGGGAGGACCAGGTGGACATGGAGCTGTACCTGACGTTTTGAGAGCGGCGGCGGTTTCCCCGCCGCTTCTATCCCCACTTGCCAAAATGTTTCACCTGTGATATACTGCCCTTGTCAGATGATCCAAAATCCGGCGTGCCGCTTGCCGGTAAAAGCGGCGGCCCTGGCGCGGACCCCGCGCTAAGGGGGTACGGAGGCTGTATGCGCGTCTACGAATCCGCGGAGGACTACCTGGAGGCGATTCTGGTGATCCGGAAGCGCCGGGGCCTGGTCCGCTCTATCGATATCGCCAATGAATTGAACTACTCCAAGCCCAGCGTCAGCATCGCCATGAAGAAGCTGCGGGAGAGCGGCTATATCGAGATGGACGCCGACAGCTACATCCGCCTGCTGCCCGCCGGGGAGGAGATTGCCACCCACATCTACGACCGCCACCAGACCCTGGCCAGCTTCTTCACCTATTTAGGGGTCAGCCCGGACGTGGCCGCCGCCGACGCCTGCAAGGTGGAGCAT
The DNA here is from genome assembly GCA_947630395.1 of uncultured Oscillospiraceae bacterium. Classification (GTDB taxonomy): domain Bacteria; phylum Bacillota; class Clostridia; order Oscillospirales; family Oscillospiraceae; genus Pelethomonas. The sequence continues at coordinate 12,197 of CANRHK010000018.1, read as the reverse complement.
GACCTCAGCGAGGAGACCTACCGGCGGATCAAGGAGCACGTACTGCGCACCATGGCCGGCGGCGGGGACGGCTGACAGGAAAATAATGGTAAATGCTGGAAAATTCCAGCTTTTCCAGTGCGGAATTTTGTTACAAACCGCACAAATTATACGTATTTTGCCGCAAAAAAGGGTCTCTCCCGTTGGGAGAGACCCTTTTTCCATCGGGCGGTGCCGTCAGGCCACGACCGTGACGTTAGCAGCGCGCATCTTACTGCTGTTCTTGGGATCCGGCTCCACCTCATAGGTGACCTTCTGTCCCTCGGTGAGGGTGCGGTAGCCAGTACCCTGAATCGCGGAAAAATGGACGAAGACATCTCCGCTTCCGTCGTCGTTGGAGATGAAGCCATAGCCCTTCTCCGCGTTGAACCACTTCACAGTACCCGTGTTCATGCTATTATTGCCTCCTAAAAAAAGTTTCTTAATACTGTGCAAAAAAGAAGACTGCGGCAGCGCAGTTCCCGCTCGGGATGTAATACGCATCCAGCAGTGACCAATTTGTACATTTTCGAACACACTGTTAGAATAACATTCCTTGGGCAAAATGTCAAGTAAAGATTCCGGCAAATTTTGCAAAAACAGGAAAAATCGCTGCCGCGTCGGGAGTCCGATCTCCTTGATTTTGGCCGCTGCCAGCAGAATTGGAGGGAGGGTCCGCGCAAGCGCGGCCCCTCCCTCTGCCGAAGTCTGTATTTTTTGTCACTCAATGGATTTCAGAGACTCGGCCATGTCGATCCGGGCCAGCCGCGGCTGCATTCCCAGCGCAATCACCGTCGTAAAGAGCATGGTGAGGGCCAGGGACAGGGCGTAGCTCAGCGGCGCGATGCGGCAGGCGAAGAACATGGCGTCGATCTGGATCTGGGCCATGACGTAGGCGTGGAGGGCCTTGCCCATGAACAGCCCCAGCAGGCTCCCCAGCACGGACAGAATGGCGATCTCCCGGAACACATAGGAGGCCACCTCGCTCTGGTAGAAGCCCAGGACCTTGATGGTTGCGATCTCCCGGATGCGCTCGGTGATGTTGATATTGGTCAGGTTGTAGAGCACGATAAAGGCCAGGGCCGCCGCGCAGAGAACCACCACCACCACGATGTAGTCCAGGCGGGAGAGCATGTTGTCCACCCGGTCCCGGGTGGCGGCATTGACGGTGACGTTGCCCACGCCCTCGCCCTCCAGCAGGAGGGCGCCCTCCTCGTAGTGGTCCGCGCCCTCGTGGGCCAGGACGTAGAGGGTGTTGTACTCCAGCGCCTGGCCCAGCTGGCTCTCATAGGTCTCCGGCGCGATGTAGATGTAGTTGAACACGTAGTTGTCGCAGATGGCGGACACGGTGACCTCCATATCCCCCTTCTCCCCGTCCCGGAGGGCAACCCGGTCGCCCTCGGCGATGCCCAGCCGGTCCGCCAGGCCCCGGTTCAGCACCGCCTCCCCCTCCTTCGGGTAGGGGATGATTGTCTCCCCGCTGTGGAGGGAGAGGAAGCCGTCCAGGGAGTGGGTGGCGGAGATCACCAGGTACACAGACTTGGTCACGGCGCCGGTGGTGATGTCCGTGCTGCCGCTGTAGACCAGCAGGCCCTGGTCCTCCTCCCAGCCGTACTCGCGGAGGTAGGCCGCCGCGCTCTCCTGGGTTTGGGCATCCTGGAAGGTGACGGCGTAGTCGTAGAGGGTGATCTCGTCGTACTGGTCGTCGGCCACGTGGGCGATGGAGTCCCGGATGCCGAAGCCGGTGGCCAGCAGGGCGGTGCACCCGCCGATGCCCAGCACCATCATAATAAGGCGGCTGCGGTAGCGGAACACGTTCCGCACGGACACCTTGTAGAGGAAGCTGAGCCGCCGCCACAGGGGGCCGATGCGCTCCAGAAACACCCGGCGGCCCGCCTTGGGGGCCTTGGGGCGAATGAGGTCCGCCGCCTGCCGTCCCAGCTCCACCCGGCAGGACAGGTAGGTGGCCCCCATGGAGCACAGCAGGGCCGCGGCGAAGGACACCAGGGCCAGCGCCGGATCAAACACCCGCTCCAGGGGCGCGAAGCCGTACATCATGCCGTAGATCTCCCAGATGATCCAGGGGAGGCCGGTGGAGCCGATGGCATAACCCACCACACTGCCCACCGTGGCAGCGCTGCCGGAGTAGAAGAGGTACTTGCCCATGATCTGGCCGTTGGAGTAGCCCAAGGCCTTCAATACGCCGATCTGGGTCCGCTGCTCGTCCACCATGCGGGTCATAGTGGTCATGCACACCAGAGCCGCCACCAGGAAGAAGAATACCGGGAACACCACAGAGATGGCCGCCACGATGGCGGTGTCGTTGTCAAAGGAGGCGTAGCCCGTGTTCTCGTCCCGGGTGAGGACGTAGGTGGTGGCCTCCTTCAGATCGGCGAAGTCCGCCCAGCCGTCATCCAGCTCTTTCCGGGCGTCCGCCAGCTCGGCCTCCGCGTCGGCGAACTCCTGCTCAGCCTCCGCCACGCCGTCGTTGTACTCCGCCCAGCCGTCGTCCAGCTCCTGCCTCGCGTCCGCCAGCTCCCGAGGGGCCTTGGCCAACTCCCGCCGGGCGTCGTCCAACTCGGCTTTGGCGTCGTCCAGTTCCGCCTTGGCGTCGGCAATCTCCGCCCAGCCGTCGGCAATCTCCTGCCGGGCGTCCTCCACCTCCTTGACGCCGTCGTTGTACTCCTGAAGGCCAGCATTGTACTCCTGGAGGCCGTTGTTGTACTCCGCCCAGCCGTCGTCCAGCTCTTTCCGAGCGTCGTCCAGCTCCTCCCCGGCCCCCGCCAGCTCCTGCCGTGCGGCGGCGAGCTGACTCTCCCCCTCCTGAAATCGGGCTAATTGCTGCTCGTAGGCGGCATAATTCGCATAATACTCGTCCCAGCCTGCCTCAAGCGCAGCGCCGGCGGCGGCTATCCCATTTCCCGGGGGATCACCGAACTGCGCTGTCAAGGCGGCCCAAACGGCCTGTGCCTCCTGATTGCTTTCCAGATACGTTTCTAAATTATCACCTGCCGCCGACACGATTCCCTGATAGACTGTATTTGCCTGATCATAGGCGCTCTGCTGGGCCTCCAACTCCGATTTTGCGCTGTCCAGCTGCTGTTTTCCGCTCACAAGGGCCTGGCGTCCGGCGTCCAGCTCCTTCTCACTGTCCTCCACCTGCCTGAGCCCGTCCTCATACTCCCTGAGTCCGCCGGCGTATTCCGCCTCGCCATCGTCCAGCTCCTTTTGGGCGTCCACCAGCTCCCGCTCCGCGTCCGCCAGTTCCGCCTTCGCGTCCGCCAGTTCCGCCTCCGCGTCCGCCAGCTCGGCCTCCGCGTCGTGGAGCTTCCGCTCGTTGTCGGCCACCTCCTGGAGGCCGTCCTGGTACTTCTTCAGCCCGTCGGCGTAGTCCCGCTGGCCCTGCCGGTAGTCCGTCACGCCGCCGGCGTAGTCCTTCTCTCCGTCCTCCAGCTCCTTCTTGGCATCAGCCAGCTCCTGCTCGGCGTCCGCCCGCTCGGTGCGGTACTCCTCCCATCCGTCAGCCAGCTCCTGTTCCCCGTCGTTCAGCTCCTTCAAGGCGTCGTCCCGGAGGTCCGTATACCGCCTGTCCGCCAGAAAGGCAGTCATGTCCTCCACCGGCGGCGTCAGCGCCTCAATCCGGTCCTTGTACCGCTCGGAGTAGGCCGTCCCGGCCTCCGACACGGACAGGAAGATCTCATAGTAGGCCTCAAAGTTGAAGCCCTCCTCGGGGATGTACACAAAGGCGGTGACACTGCCGCTGCCGATGGAGCCGGTGCCCCGCTCGTAGTTTAGATAGTAGGGGGACCAGCACAGGCCCACGATGGTGTAGCTGCCGCAGGCCAGCAGCTCCTTGGTGTCCCCGTCGTTGTCCTCCGCCACGGTGAGCACCGTGCCCAGATCCGCCTCGGTGAAGTACCGGGCGTCGGCCAGGCACTCATTGGCCGTCTTGGGCATCCGTCCGGCGGCCATCTCGGGCATGTTGATCCCGTCGGTGAGGGAGTGGGCCTTGATCACCACCTCCTCGTCGTTCCGCTCGGTGAGAAAGTCAGTGTACACCGCCCCCCGGGCCGTGGCCACGCCCTCCATGGCGGCCATGTCCGCCACGTCCTCCTCCGTGAAGCCCAGGGTGGACAGCGCCCGGAAGTCATACAGGCGGTAGGCGTCCAGATACTCCACGCCGGTGGCCATCATGGCGGGCTGGCAGGTCCGGAGTCCCGCGAAGAACCCCACCCCCAGGCCCACAATGGCCATAATCGCCAGGTAGCGCCCCAGGCTCTGGCGGATCTCCCGGAGGGTGGAGCGCAGAAGCGTCTTTACCATTCGATCTCCTCCACAGGCACGGGGGCCTCATTGACCGTCTCGGAGACCACGGCGCCGTTCTTCACCCGGATCACCCGGTCCGCCATGGCGGTGAGGGCGCTGTTGTGGGTGATGATGATGACGGTCATTCCTTTTTGGCGGCTCATATCCTGGAGCAGCTTCAAGATGGCCTTGCCGGTGGTGTAGTCCAGGGCGCCGGTGGGCTCGTCGCAGAGCAGCAGCTTGGGGTTCTTGGCCAGGGCCCGGGCGATGGCCACCCGCTGCTGCTCACCGCCGGAGAGCTGGGCCGGAAAATTCCCCAGCCGCTCCTCCAGGCCCACTGAGCACAGCACCTCTCTGGCGTCCAGGGGGTCCTTGCAGATCTGGGCCGCCAGCTCCACATTCTCCAGGGCCGTGAGATTGGGCACCAGGTTGTAGAACTGGAACACAAAGCCGATGTCGTAGCGGCGGTAGGTGGTGAGCCGCTTGGCGCTGTAGGCGGAAACCTCCTCCCCGCCCAGAAACACCTTCCCCTCCGTCAGGGTGTCCATGCCCCCCAGGATGTTCAGCAGGGTGGTCTTGCCCGCGCCGCTGGGCCCCACAATGACGCACAGCTCCCCCTGTTCCACCGTGAAGGTGGCGTCCCGCAGGGCCTCGATCTTGACCTCCCCCATCTGATAGGTCTTTTTCACGTGCTCGAACTCCACAAAGGCCCCCATATCCTCACCTCATATATCTCTGAAAGCCGCTCAAACGGCATTCTTATTCATTATACAGGATGATACCACGTATGGGAAGGGAAATGGTGAAATTTCCGTAAATCCTGACGTAAAACCGCGACCTGTCCCGCCGCATCCCCTTCGACGGATTCCGCTCTGGACAAGTGGGAAAAAATGGAGTATACTGATATCATCTATAAAATGCGACGGAGGAAAAAGGTATGGGGGAGATGTTGAAGCCCGTACTGCTGTTTATCGTGGGCCTGCTGTGCCTGATCAAGGGCGGGGACTGGTTTGTGGACGGCGCCACCGGCATCGCCCGGCGCTTCCACCTGCCCGAGCTGCTCATCGGGGCCACGGTGGTGTCCATCGGCACCACCCTGCCGGAGGTTATGGTCTCCACCACCTCCGCCCTCACCGGCCACGGGGAGATCGCCTACGGCAACGCCATCGGGTCCGTTATCTGTAACACCGCCCTGATTGCCGCCATCACCATCGCCGTGCGGCCCGGGAAGGTGGATCAGGCCGCCCTGCGGACGCCGGTGACGTTCTTCTTCGTGGCGGCGGTGCTCTACGCCGGCGTGGCCTACACCGCCGGATATTTCAGCCGGGGCATCGGCCTGGTCCTCTTGGCCATGTTTGCCGTTTACATGATTGTCACCGTCCGCCAGATGACCGGCAAGCCCCAGAGCCCCACCGCCGGGGAGCCGGCGGAGGAGGCGCCTCTGGCGAAGAATCTCCTGCTGCTGGCGGTGGGCGCGGCCCTTATCGCCGTGGGGGCGGATCTGCTGGTGGACAACGGCACCCTGATTGCCCAGGCCCTGGGCGTGCCGGAGGCGGTTATCGCCCTGACCTTTGTGGCCCTGGGCACGTCCCTGCCGGAGCTGGTCACCGCCATCACCTCCCTGATCAAGGGTCACGGGGCCCTGTCCCTGGGCAACGTCATCGGCGCCAACCTCTTCAATCTGGTGTTGGTCAGCGGCGTGTCCGTGTCCCTGGCCCCCTTCTCCATCCCCCAGGATTCCACCATCGCGGGCATGAATACCTCCCTGGTGATGGACCTACCGGTGATGTTCGCCGTGATGCTGCTGCTGACGGTGCCGCCCCTGCTGAAGGGAAAGCTGTACCGCTCCCAGGGCCTTCTCCTGCTGGCCATCTACGCCGCCTTCTGCGTGATCCAATTCACGATATAATCCCTCTCCGCACAAAGACCCCCCCGGACGCCGTCCGGGGGGTCTTTTCTATTGCTATGCTTCCTCCGGGAAGCACACCCGGATGGTGAGCCTGCCGCCGGTATAGGCGGCGTCGATGGTGCCGCCCATCCGCTCCACCAAAGTGCGGGCGATGGAGAGGCCCAGGCCCGTGGCGTTCCGCGCCGCCTCCACGGTGTAGAAGCGGTCAAAGAGCCGCCCCACCTGGACCTCGCTGAGTCCCTGGGCGCTGTTGGAGAAGGTGATCTCCCCCGCCCGGGTGAGGGTGATCTCCAGATCGTCGCCACTGTACTTGACGGCGTTGCCCAGCAGGTTGGAGAACACCCGGGAGAGGGCGGCGGGGTCCAGCTTCCGCACCACCCGCTCCTCCGGCATCTCAATGGCAGGGGTAATGCCCCGATCCCGGAGGGCCGTGTAGAACGCGGCCACGCTCTCCTCCAGCACCCGGTTCAGATCCACCGGCTCCCGGCCGCCGCCGGCGTCGCCGGAGAGCAGCACGGAGTAGCGGAAGAGCTCCTCGGTCAGCTGGGTCAGCATGCCGGCCCGGTTTCGGATCACCTCCACATACTGGGCCGCTTCCTCCGGCAACTTCTCCTGCTCCAGCAGGTCCAGGTAGCCGCAGATGGCGGTGAGGGGCGTCCGCAGGTCGTGGGAGATGTTGGTGACGGCGTTTTTCAGCTCCCTGTCGCCGCTCTCGTAGCGGCGCCGGAGGGTCCGTAAGGCCCGCAGCTCCCGGTTCAGATCTGCGGCCAGGCGGCGGGCGTGCCGGTCCCGGGTGGAGAGGGACAGGAGCACATTGGTGTCCGTGGAGAGGATCTCCCCCATCTCCTCCCCAATCTGATCCATGGCGCGCCGGAGCAGATACACCTTCCCCGCCAGCGCGGCCACGGCCAGGATCAGGAGCACGCACAGGAGGGTCATGGCACCGCCGCCTTTCGATTCAGAACGTATGTTTCACGTGAAACAGTGGCATTATTTCAGGTCCTTCCGCCGGAACAGCGCCAGTCCAGCTGCGGTGAGGACCGCCGCCAGTGCCAGGGAGCACAGGGGCAGATACGCCGGGGCGGACATCTGGTGATTGATCAGATACAGGATCTGGGCGGAGGGCAGAAGGGCCTCCAGAACGCGGAAGAGGGATCGCATCCCGCGCAGCATCCGGAGGCGGCCCGCCGCGTCCTCAAATGCCTCCGGCTGGGCCAGGACGGCTTGGATCGATTGCTCCAGGTCCCGCAGATGGCCGAACACCATCATCCCCGCCATCAGCAGCGCCAGTGAGAACACAAGAGACACCACCAGCATCCGGGAGCGGTTGGTATCCAGCATGGCGGCCAGGGTGAAGATGGCCGCGTAGGCCAGGATCACACCGGCGGCGCAGACAAGGTTCCGGACCGGGCCGGTCAATGCCAGGGCAGCCGGGAGAAACGCCAGGGAGACAGCGCAGGCCACCGCCGCGTGGGTCAGCGCCAGAAACAGCCCCATGGCGGCGCACACCGCCAGGTTCGCCAGATAGACGTCCCGGCGGAAATGGCCGGCGCATAGCTTATTGCGGATGGTGCCGTCGGCGTACTCCACGCCGGTGTAGAACCCGGCGAAAATCGCCAGGGCGGGACCCAGATACAGCATCACAAAGAAGAAGTTGGCGTTGGCCCGTTCCAGCGCCCAGGTCTGGCCGAAATCGTGGGCGTTCACCAGGGCCAGGGCGTAGACGACCGCGCTCCACAGGGCCGCGCCCCCCTCCAGCACCCAGAATACGGAGCTTTTCCACAGCCGGGCGAAGTTGGCGGAGAGCAGATTTATCATCTCTCCAGCCCCCTCACTTCAAATCCCGCCGCCGGAAGATGGCCAGCCCCGCCGACGTGGCCCCCGCCGCCAGCAGCACCGAGGCGGCAATCTGGAGGGGATAGTTGGTGATGCCCTCTTGGGACTGGGAGGTGACGTTGGCCAGCAGGATCATCTGCCCGGTGGGCAGGATGTTCACCAGCGCCCTGTACACCGAGCGCAGGGGCTCGGCCACATAGGCCGGATTGGGGGCAGGGTCCGTCATCTGCAGGCCGTCCACGGTAATGACCATGCCGCTGTACATCTCGGGTTCGCAGAGGGCGTTGTACATACCGCTGGCGGCCAGCAGCAGCGCCAGCCACAGGAACATACAGGTCACCGCCGCCCCGGCCTTGCTGCCGGAGATGGTGGATGCCAGCAGGAGCAGGGCGCTGAAGGACACGGCGGACAGGGCGCTGACGGCCAGGGTCAGCAGGACGCCCCTTGTCCCCAGGGTCCACCAGCCCAGGTACGGCACCCCCGTGAGGCCCCCCACCCACCAGGCGGCGGTGATCGCCAGGGACGCGGCGGCACAGAGGACGGCGTTGGAGAGATAGATCTCTTTGCGGGTGCGGCCCACCATGAGGCGATTGCGGAGGACGCCGTCGCTGTAGTCCGTTCCGATAAAGAGCGCCAGGAACGCCGCCAGGAAGATGCCCTCGAAGGCGCCCATATCGAAGTAGTGGTTCTCCAGGGGGCTGCCGGTGCCGGCGGCGCTGCGGCCCGCGATCAGCATCATCCACGCCGCAATGATCAGCACCGCCAGGACGGTCAGATGGAGGAGCCTGCTTTTGGCCAGCCGGGAAAATCCGGCGGAGAGAAGATTTCTCATATTTCCGCCCCTCTCACTTCAAATCCTTGCGCCGGAACAGCATAAGCTCCCGGCGGTGGTCAGCAGAAAAATCACAGCGTCGCAGGCCATCATCCGCACCGGCCGCGCCGCTGATGAATCGCGACAAATGTTTCATAAAACTCCTCATAGAATTTCTTTTTTACGGAATAGAATCAGCCCCACGCCTGATAAAAGGAAAATGTCAAAGCAGGAATACAGCGGAAAAGTTTTCAAACGGGGGTACGCATCGATTGGCTCAGCATCCGGCGCGCCGCCCGCCTGCTGATACTCATATCTGCAGTTGGTCAGACATGAATCATATTCATTGATCTGGCCGTGGGGGAGCATAGAGTCCAAATGCGTCAAAATACTGCGGAACGGTTGTTTTATATATTTCGGATTAGGCTTTTGTTCCGTATTGGTGAGAACGGATTTATAATACGTTACCTGGCCGTTTTCATCAGTCGCATCGGAATAGCTTCCCTGATATGTTCCCTCTTGGATCTGCTTGACCTCCTCCGGGGTCATCTGTACCATGGAATGTTCAGTTGTGGTAATAAATTCTGGCTGCCTGATGATGGATTCCAACTGATAGGAAAGGAGTAAGATAGCAAATATTAAAGCAAAGTTTATAATGCTGCCAACGCCCTTTGCCGAAATCAGCATACTGATGACTGTAAACAGCACAGCCCAAACAACGGAGAGCAAGACAAAGCCGATCAACGTCCAGCAAAGCACAGATGCCGGTATTTTAGAAAGAACGCCGAAAGACAGAATGATCGCACATGGAACCAAAAAAGCGGCGCAGAAGAGAACGCCGATACCAACACCTAAAACCAGCTTGGAGAGCATGATCGTGGTTTTCGTTGCTCCTGTAATGATTTTGTTGCGAATGGTGTTATCTGTGTACTCTCTTCCCGTATTCAAAGAAATAAAAGCGGCTGAAACAACAAACAATGGTACAACGAAAATACCGTCAAAAGAGCCGCTCATAGAGATAATGCCATAAAATACACCGGAAAGGGCAGAAGCAACAAGCGTCAGCCAGAATAGGAGGCTGTGCCTGCACCGATAAATTTCAGCAGATAACAAGCTACGCATGATTCGCATCTCCCACCAGATTCACATAGTAGCTCTCCAGGCTCTCGTTCCGCTCGTGGAAGCTGACCACGTCGCAGCCCGCGTCGTGGAGGGCGATGGTCAGGGCGGCGATGTTTACCTCGCCGTAGAGGTCCGCCATGGTGGCCGACCAGACGGTGTGCTCGATGCCCAGCCGGTCCAGCACCACCGCCATGATCCGGGTGTCGGTGACGCTGACGCGGATGCACTTGCGGCAGGCCGCCGCCAGATCCTCCGCGCTGATCTCCTTGAGCATCCGGCCGCCGTCGATGAAGCCGTAGTGGGTGGCCAGCTTGCTCAGCTCGTCCAGGATGTGGCTGGAGATCAGGACGGTGATCTGCCGCTCCCGGTTCAGCCGCAGAATCAGCTCCCGCATCTCGATGATGCCCTGGGGGTCCAGGCCGTTGGCGGGCTCGTCCAGCACCAGGAAGTCCGGGTCCCCGGCCAGGGCCACGGCGATCCCCAGCCGCTGGCGCATGCCCAGGGAGAAGTTTTTGGCCTTCTTCCGTCCGGTGCGCTCCAGGCCCACCAGCTTCAGCAGGTCCTCTATCCCCTCGAAGGAGGGGAGGCCCAGCACCCGGTACTGCTGCTTCAGGTTGTCCGCCGCGCTCATGTCCCCGTAGATGGCCGGGGTCTCCACCACCGCGCCCATTCTCCGCCGGGACTTCTCGATCCCCGGCTTGTTGTTTTTCCGGCCGTACAGGGTGTACGTGCCGGAGGTAGGCTCCTGTAAGCCGCAGATGACGCGGATCAGGGTGGTCTTGCCCGCGCCGTTTTTGCCCACAAAGCCGTAGATGGCGCCCTTGGGCACGCGCATGGTCAGGCCGTGGAGGGCCTGGAAATTGCCATAGCGCTTCACAAGGGCGTCTGTTTGCAGCACATAGTCCATTGATTTTGCCGCCTCCTCTGTTTGATGGGGCCAGCATACCCCCAAACAGTTGAGAAACCGGTTAAGGGATCGGTTGAGATTTGGTTGAGGTTTCGTCCTCCCCCAGCCGGAAGCCGATGCCCCACACGGCCTGGATCCAGTCCCCGCCGCCGGCGGCGCGGATCTTGGCGCGCAGATGGCTGACATGGGTCTTCAGGGAGCTCTCCGTGCAGTCGGGGGTGTCCTCGCTGATCCGGTCCAGGAGCTGGGACTTGGTGATGACCCGGCCCGGGTTCTGCATCAGCAGCTTCAAAATGGCGAATTCCGTCCGGGTCAGCTGGACCTCCCGGCCCGATACCGTCACGCCCCGGCAGTCCGGATCCAGCTCCATGTCCCGGAAGGCCAGGCGGCCGGGGGCCCCGGCGGGGCCGCTGTCCCGGAGGCGGGCCGCGATCCGGGCCAGCAGCTCCTTGGTGTGGAAGGGCTTGGTCACGTAGTCCGCCGCGCCGCCCAGCAGCAGGGCCACCTTGTCGTCCACGTCCACCTTGGCGCTGACCACGATCACCGGGATACCCTTGATCCGGGGCAGGACCTCCTCCCCGGAGAGGCCCGGCAGCATCAGATCCAGCAGGACCAGATCCGGCCTCGCTTGGGAGAGGAGCAGCAGTGCCTCGGTGCCGGAGTAGGCCCGGGAGACGGCGTAGCCCGCCCGCGTCAGCGCCTCCTCCAGCACGTTCCCGATGTGGATGTCGTCGTCGATGATGAGAATCTGCTTCACGGCCCAGTCTCCCTTCTCCGCCCCGCCGGGGCGATCGCCGGTAGTTTGGTTCCATTATAGCCCCTGGGGCGGAGAATAGCAAACCCCCGGCGGGAAAAGTTTTGCCGGGGATCAAAAAACCGCCGCCCGGGCGGGCGGCGGTTTTAAGCGGGGGTCAAACGGGAAACATTACTCGGCGTGGTCCACGCTGTACATGTGCTTGATGAGCTCCAGCACCTTGTTGGAATAGCCGATCTCGTTGTCGTACCAGCTGACGACCTTCACGAAGGTGTCGGTCAGATACACGCCGGCCTCGGCGTCGAAGATGGAGGTGCGGGTGTCGCCCAGGAAGTCGCTGGAGACAACGGCCTCGTCGGTGTAGCCCAGGACGCCCTTCAGCTCGCCCTCGGCGGCCTTCTTCATGGCCTCGCAGATGTCGGCCTTGGTGGCGGGCTTCTCCAGGTTGACGGTCAGGTCAACCACGGACACGTCCAGGGTGGGCACGCGCATGGAGATGCCGGTCAGCTTGCCGTTCAGCTCGGGGATGACCTTG
>CANRHK010000017.1 GCA_947630395.1 uncultured Oscillospiraceae bacterium | reverse complement strand
TACGGCCCCGACGCCTTCATCAAGACCAACGCCGACGGCAGCTATGTGACCTTCGACTTCAACGGCGAGCAGTGGCCAGAGATTGCCGACGCCACCCGCGAGGAGCTGTGGGACAAGCAGGGCGGCAACTACACCAACTACGCCCGCCGTCTGCTGGGCTCCACCCTGTCCTTCGTGAAGAGTCAGGCCTTTGAGTTCCAGTGCACCACCGAGGCCGGCCGTCTGGGCGCCGGCTACATCTCCAACGCCATCGCCCTGGGCACCATCAAGCACCCCAAGCTGGAGGTCACCAACGACTGGTACACCGGCACTCCCACCACCCTGCCTACCACCACCGTGGAGAATGACACCATCAACACCTACAGCGAACTGACCAGCCAGTTCTCCACCAAGAGCGGCGACCAGGTGAACGTCCTCATGGACATCATCGTCAGCGGCTACACCGACGTGAACCTGAAGGACGCCGAGAGCGCCGCCGCCTACGTGGCCAGCAGCTACAAGGGCACCCAGTACATCTCCATCCTCAACGACGCCTGGCAGCGCGCCATCGACTACTACAGCAGCGTAAAGTAACCTGAACCTTTCCGGATGGGCCTCGCCGGCGGCAGCCGGCAGGGTATCATCGCAACCGACGTGCGGATCCCAATCCCGCCGGGGAGAGCGGCTGTGCTCCCCGGCGGGAGGGACGGTACATTCCTTGGGAGGAGGTCGTCATGTATAAGAAACAAATGATCGCGCAGAAATTCCTCTGTTTGGCGGCTGTGATTGTAAGCGCGATATCCTTTCTCTATTCCCTGGGACTCATGACGGATCTGTATGACAGCCTGTACACCACCATGAGAAACCCCAATGACATCAGCCAGACGTCAGTCCCCGGCTCCCAGATCTACTACTACATGCAGGAATTTGACAACATGCTGCTCCTGTGCAGCATCGGCATGATCCTGCTGGCCGTTCTGCTCTACATCACCAACACCCACGTCCGCAGGCGGTACTACATCGGAAACTTCTTCTCCACCGGCGCTTTCACCGTGGCCAGTATCGCCCTGTCCATCTTCGCGCACAACTACATTGCCACATATAAGGCGTGGTATCTGACCAATCTGGATTTCGCCGCCCTGAAGGAGTTCTCGGAGATGTGGGGCACCCTCTACACCGAGTCCACCTTCTGGTTCGACGCCCACTATGTGGTCTACGGCCTGATGCTCCTGGTCAGCGTCCTTCTGGTGGCCAACGCCGTGTGGAAGGTCAACCTGATGAAGGACGAGGCAAAGCTCGTGGAAGAGGGAAGGAGGGCTGAAGCATGACCACAGAGGAACGCAGCATTCAGCGGGACCGGATGCGGTTTATCAGAAACTCCCTGTCCGCCACCCTCTGTTATTTCGGCATTCTGTTCGACGTGTTCTACTTCGTGAACCTCTATCAGTCCGATGTGGGCACCTACTACTACCAGATTTTCATCGGCGCCTCTATCATCTATAATCTGCTGTTCCTGCTCATTGTGTTCCTGGCCTCCGAGGGGGTCAAGAACTACATGAAGAACTACTCCTATCTGCTCATTGCCATCGGGGTGATGCAGGTGGTCCGTATCTTCTACATCCCCTCCCGGGCCCATGCCGCCACCACCATGGTCAACGGCGTGGAGACTCCGGTCATGGGGAACGGGCAGTTCTACACCCAGGTGGTGTTCCTAGTCCTCTCCGCGGCCTGCCTGCTGGTGTCCGCGGCGGTGAACCTGTACAAGTGCAGGGAGCTGGCCGAGCATCAGAAGACGCTGGACGCCCAGAAAGCGTAAGGAGGCGAAGACATGGCAACGTTGAATATCCAGCATATCGACAAGATATATGACAACAACGTTCAGGCGGTCTTTGACTTCAATCTGGACGTGAAGGACGGCGAGCTCATCGTGTTGGTGGGCCCCTCCGGCTGCGGCAAATCCACCACCCTGCGCATGGTGGCGGGACTGGAGGACATCTCCGCTGGCCATCTGCTGCTGGACGGCAAGGACATCACCCAGACCCCGGCCAAGGACAGGGATATGGCCATGGTGTTCCAGAGCTACGCCCTGTACGGCCACATGACCATCTATGAGAACATGGCGTTCTCCCTGACCCTGCGCAAGGAGAACCCCAATGTCATCCACAAGAAGGTGCTGGCGGCGGCGGAGATCCTGGGCCTCACCAGCCAGCTGAACAAGAAGCCCTCCCAGCTTTCCGGCGGCCAGCGGCAGCGGGTGGCCATGGGCCGCTCCATCGTCCGGAACCCCAAGGTGTTCCTGTTTGACGAGCCTTTGAGCAACCTGGATGCCAAGCTCCGCGGCGCCACCCGCCGGGAGATCCTGCTGCTCCACAAGCGGCTACAGGCCACCATGATGTACGTCACCCACGACCAGACCGAGGCCCTGACCCTGGCCGACCGCATCGTCTGCATGTCCATGGGCCACGTCCAGCAGGTGGGCACGCCCCTGGAGCTGTACGACGACCCGGCCAACGTGTTCGTGGCCAGCTTCATCGGCCTGCCCCCCATGAACTTCTTCGACGTGAAGGTGGAAGGGGACAGGCTGGTGGGCAAGGGATTCTCCGTGGGCCTCACCCCGGAGGAGAAGGCCCGGCTGAAGGGCTACGACGGCCGGGAGATCACCCTGGGCGTCCGTCCCGAGAACATCGTGGAGGGCAGCGACTTCAAGGCCACGGTGACCAACAGCGAGAACCTGGGCATGAACACCCTGGTCTACGGCAACGTGGCCAGCGGCGTGAAAGCCACGGCCAAGCTGAAGGGCTGGAAGAGCTACCAGGTGGGCGACACCGCCTCGTTCTCCTTCAACAGAAAGCACTTCTTCGACAAGGAGACCACCAACGCCATAAGGGGAGGTAAGTGAACATGGAAAAGAAACAACCCCGCGGACTGAAAGAAGTCTGGCGCAAATTCCTTGTCGCCCTCAAGCGCAGGCCCCAGCTGATTCCCCTGGCGGCGGTGGTGATCGCGTTTCTGGAGTACTCCCTGAATCTGATGTATGTCTCCGACACCACCTCTCTGATCCAGGGCCCCGGCATGGGCCTGGCGGGCTTCGCCACCATGCTCTTCTCCATGCTGTCCTTCCTGTGCTTCATGAACGCCTTTCCCTACAGGAAGAAGACCAACGTCCCTATGCTGGTGATCATGCTGGCCATGTTCGCCATCATCATCTTCGCGGACGTGTACTACCTTAACGGCATTACCGCCGCCCTCACCAGGGAGGTCAACCCCATCACCTACATCTCCGGGGACAGCGGAAATTACTACATCTGGTTTGCCCAGTACTACATCCAGATGCACATTGTGATTCTGGTCATCGCCGTGGTGCTGATTGCGCTGCTGCCGGTGTACCGCAAGCTGCTGCGGAAGATCAAGACCTCCATCGACGTGGAGGGCAACGGCGAGATGGGCGCCATCGATCTGGCCTCGGACGACTGATTTTCCATCCGAGCCCCGAGGCATACGAGGGGCAGACAGGAAAAACGGCGTATGCGGCTTTGCCCCCAGGCAGGCCGCGGGAAGTGCCCCCAAACAGCCAGACAGGATTTGGGAGGCTCAGAAACTGAGCCTCCCAACCCTGGCAAATAGGAGTGCCCATGAGCAAGCGAAAGAAAAACAACGGGAAGAAGCCGGAGATTGAAAAACAGACCGGGTACTATGATCTGAAGACCAAGGCGGTGGAGGATCTGGTCACCGCCGACGAGTCCAACTCCCCGGAGGTGTCCCGGGAGGAGCTGCGGCAGTATCAGTCGGGGTTGGGCATTCGCATCCCCGACTGGGTGAAGCTGCTGTTCATCAAGGCGTGGTTTGCCGGAGCGGTGTGCTTCTTCTTCTTGTGGGGCCTGGGCACCTACCTGGCCGACGAGCTAGACAAGCTCTTTGTCACCGGCATGGCCCTAGGCATTGTGACGGAGATGCTGACCAACAATGTCATCCGCTTCTTTGCCAAGACCCCCGGGGCGTACGACCGCTGGATGATGTTTCCCAAGAAGAAGTTCATGACCTTCTTCTGGAACATTTTATATGCCTATGTGGTGCTGGCGCTGGTGGTCCTGGTGTATACGGGGATCAACATGGTCATTATCCACATCACCGGCACGCCGGCGGACGGCGCGCCCCCACTGGGGGTGGAGCCGGTGCTCTTCGGCGTGTTCTGCCTGGGCGCCGACATGCTCCTTATTGAAATCAAGCGGCTGATCCTCCGCCTCTTTGGCGGCCTTAAGAAAAAAGCAAATCAGGAATAGCTGATCTCCGCTGCGGAGACAGCTCCGCCCGCTTTGCACAGAAGGGCGGCGCGGACGCATGTTCCCAGTTCCATCCAATGACTTTCCTATCGAATACACCGTCATCATCCGTTTCGCTTCCGGCGAGGAAGGGAAAGTGAGGACCAAGCCGGAGACCTGCCGCGTCAGCGTAAGGGATTTTGGCGCCGCGGGCGATGGCGTTTACGGATACAAACGCTGAAACCCACTGTCATCAACATTTTGAGGTGGACGGAATGGATTACGCGAGAATCGACCAATTTGTTCTCCGGCTGGTGGAGGAATCCGGCCCGGAGCGCACTGCCTGGAATCTGGAGAAGATCCGGGAGGGCAAGAAGACCACATGGAACTACATCGACGGCTGCATGATTACCGCGCTGCTGGAGATGGAGCGCATCACCGGTGACCAGCGGTACTTTGCTTTCGCCGAGAGCTTCATTGACGCCTTTGTGCTGGATGACGGCGGCATCCGCACCTTTGAGCCGGACAAGTACAACCTGGACGATATCAACGAGGGCCGGGTGCTCTTTGCCCTCTATGAGCGCACGGGCAAGGAGAAGTACCGTCTGGCGGCCCGGAAGCTGGGGGAGCATCTGAAGACCCAGCCCCGCACGGCGGAGGGCAATTTCTGGCACAAGGCCATCTACCCCAACCAGGTGTGGCTGGACGGCATCTACATGGCCCAGCCCTTCTACGCCCTGTACCAGAAGCACTTCGGCGGCGGGGACTATGCTGACATTGTCAATCAGATCAAAAACGTGCGGGCGAAGATGTTCTCGAAGGAGAAAGGTCTCTATTTCCACGGCTACGACGCCTCCAGGACCGCCTTCTGGGCGGACAGGGAGACCGGCTGCTCCAAGAATTTCTGGCTCCGCTCCCTGGGGTGGTTCGCGGTGGCCCTGGCGGATCTGGCGGACATCCTCCCCGCCGGGGAGGACCGGGACAGTCTGGCCGCTATTCTGCGGGAGCTGATGGCTCATGTGGACCGGTACGCCGATGGGGAGACCTGCCTCTACTGGCAGGTGCCCGACCAGGGCGGCCGGGAGGGCAACTACCTGGAGACCAGCGGTAGCGCCATGATGGCCTACGCCATGCTGAAGGGCGCCCGGCTGGGCGTGCTGGACGGTGCTTATGCCGCCAAGGGGAAGAGGACTTTCGACGGCATCATGGAGAAGTATCTCACTTTCACCGACAGCGGGCTCAACCTGGGCGGCATCTGCCTAGTGGCGGGCCTGGGGCCGGAGAACAACCGCCGCCGGGACGGCTCCTACGAGTACTACATCTCCGAGCCGGTGGTGGAAAACGACGCCAAGGGCGTGGCGCCCTTTGTCCTGGCCTACACCGAGATCAAGCGCCTGACGCCCTGACGGCGAAGGTATCCCATCCGTTTTGTCTGCTTTTCCATACGGAATTTGTTTCGATACAGATCCCCTGCGCGCGGCACAAGACAATAAATCATGTGTAAGGAGACGGAAGATATGGCATACTTAACCCTGAAAGACATCAATAAGATCTATCCCAACGGCTATCATGCAGTCCATAACTTCAACCTGGAGATCGAGAAGGGCGAGTTCATCGTCTTTGTCGGCCCCTCCGGCTGCGGAAAGTCCACGACCTTGCGCATGATCGCGGGCCTGGAGGACATTTCCAACGGCGACTTCCTCATCAACGGCAAGCGGGCCAATGAGATGGGCCCCCGGGAGCGGGAGGTTGCCATGGTGTTCCAGAGCTACGCCCTGTACCCCCAGATGACGGTCTTTGACAACATCGCCTTCGGCCTGACCCTCCAGGGTGTGGACGAGGAGGTTATTGAGGAGAAGGTGAAGAAGACCGCCGCCATCCTGGGCCTCACCGACTACCTGGACCGCCTGCCCAGGGCCCTGTCCGGCGGCCAGCGTCAGCGTGTGGCCATCGGCCGGGCCATCATCCGCAAGGTGGGCGTGTTCCTCATGGACGAGCCTTTGAGCAACCTGGACGCCAAGCAGCGCGTGACCATGCGCTCGGAGATCGCACAAATCCACCGCTCCACCGGCGCCACCACCATCTACGTCACCCACGACCAGACCGAGGCCATGACCCTGGCCGATCGGATCGTGGTGATGAAGGACGGCTATGTCCAGCAGATTGGCACCCCCTATGAGCTCTACCACGACCCCGTCAATGTGTTCGTGGCGGGCTTCATCGGCGAGCCGCCCATGAACTTCATCCGGGCCGCCGTCAAGAACGGGAAGATCCCCTTCGGCAAGAATCAGCTGGACGTGGCAAAGAAGCTGGGCGCCAAGGCCAAGGACTACGAGGGCAAGCAGATTGTCTTCGGCTTCCGGCCCGAGGCCATTGCGCTGGGCAAAAAGGACAACGCCTATGCGGTGGAGGCGGCTGTGGAGCTGACCGAGATGCTGGGCGACAACACCAATGTGTACATCACCGCCGGCGAGGACAAGGCCATTTTGAAGGTGGATCCCCACGACACGCCGGAGGCCGACGCCAACATCACCTTCTCCATCCCCAACGAGGACGTGTACCTCTTTGACGGGGAGACGGAGATAGTCATTAAGTAAGGGCGAACCCTGGCTGAGAAGAATCGCTGAGACCATGGCGTGGGACGTTGCGGACGAGAGCCGCGGCGTCCCACGCTTTCCGCAGGCCCATGTTCCCCCGATGCTCTGTAGAATTTTTCCATCTCTGAGGTTGACTTTTGCCGGAATTGACGTTACTATAGGGAAGGACAAGCAGAGAGTCCATCGCTCCCCCGGAAGGACCGGGAGTCCCGGATCCGGGTGGGGCGGCAAGTAAGGCCGGATAGTCTTCTAGGGCTGTCCGGTATTTCATTTGGAGGTAAGTATGAAGAGACTAACCGCGATTTTCCTGGCTCTGGCCCTGTGCCTGACCCTGGCCGCCTGCGGCGGCAATGCCGACAGCGGCAGTTCCGATAACAGCGGCGGTTCCGCCAACAGCGCCGGCAACAATACCGGAGACAACAGCACCGGCGGTCAGCAGACGGACAGCGTTACGCCGCCGGCGGATGAGGGCGGCATCGCGCCCACTCAAATCGGCTCCCTGAAGGGCCCCACCTCCATTGGCCTAGCCCACCTCCGCAGCGAGGAGGAGGCCAGCGAGGCTCCCGCTTATGAATTCACCCTGGAGGCCGACGCCTCCGCGCTGCTGGCGAAGTTCGTGAACAAAGAACTGGACATCGCCCTGATCCCCGCCAACGCCGCCGCCATCTGGTACAACAAGCTGGAGGGGGACGTGGTGTGCCTGGACGTGAACACCCTGGGCGTGCTGTACATCGTAGGCGCCTCCGACTCCGCCGGCCTGTCCGTTGAGGACCTGGCGGGAAAGACCATCTACCTCCCCGGTCAGGGCACATCGCCGGACTATGTGCTCCAGTATCTCCTGGCCCAGCACAACATGAGCCTGGACGACGTAATGGTGGAGTATAAGTCTGAGGCGGCGGAGGTCATCGCCTCCCTGGCTGCCAATCCGGAGGCGCTGGGCGTGCTGCCCCAGCCGTCGGTGACGGCGGCGCTGGCCAAGCTGGAAGGCTATCACGTGCTGATGGATCTTACCGAGGAGTGGGGGAAGGTGTGCGACACCGGCCTCATCACCGGCGTGACGGTGATACGGCGGGAGTTCCTGGAGAACGTGGCCCTCCCCGGGGAGATAGACAAGTTCCTGGAGAGCCACGCCGAAAGCGCAGACTTTGCCAATCAGGATGCGGCTGCTGCGGCGGCTCTGACGGAGCAGTACGGCATCATGGACAGCGCCGCCGTCGCGGAGAAGGCCATCCCCTCCTGCAACGTGACCTGCGTCACCGGCCAGGAGATGAAGGACATGGTTTCCGCCTACCTCCAGGTACTCTATGATCTGGACCCCGCCAGCGTGGGCGGACAGCTCCCGGCGGACGACTTCTACTACCTGGGATGAAGTGCAAGGCGCTGATCATCTTCCTCTGGCTGGCCGCATGGCAGGCCGCCGCCTGGGCCGTGGGCAGGAGCGTCATCCTGGTGGGGCCGCTGGAGGCGGGGGAGACGCTCCTCCGCATGGCGGTCACAGCGGAGTTCTGGCGCACCGCCACCCTGACGGCGGCGCGGATCGGCGGCGGGTTCCTGCTGGCCTTCTGCGCCGGAGTGGGGCTGGGCGCCGCCGCGCGGCGGTGGCAGTTGTTACAGGATATCCTGGCCCCGGCGGTCAGCGCCGTCAAATCGGTGCCCGTGGCCTGCTTTGTGATCCTGGTGCTGGTGTGGCTGGGATCCGGGCGGCTGACCTTGGTGATCGTGTTTCTCATTGCCTTCCCGGTGCTGTACCTTCAGACGCTGGAGGGCCTGGGGCGGGCAGACGGACAGCTCCTTGAGATGGCGCAGGTGTTCTGCATGAAGCCCTGGAGCCGGGTGCGGGGGATCTACCTCCCGGCTCTGCTGCCCAGCCTGGAGAGCGGCTGCTCCCTCGCCCTGGGTCTCAGCTGGAAAAGCGGCGTGGCGGCGGAGGTCATCGGCACGCCGCTCCACTCCATCGGCCAGGAGTTGTACTTCGCGAAAATTTATTTGGAGATGGACCGGCTTTTTGCCTGGACTTTGGTGATACTAGCAGGGAGTTTTCTCTTTGAGCGGGGCTTCCTGTGGCTGCTGCGGCGGTGCGCCCGGGCGCTGGAGGGGACATGATGGATTACGGCTGTGAGAACCTCCAAAAGCGCTACGGGGACAGGACGGTGCTGGACGGCGTGACATTCGCCTGCAAGGCCGGGGATCGGATCTGTATCGCCGCGCCCTCCGGGGGAGGGAAGACCACCCTCCTCCGTATCCTGGCGGGGCTGGAGTACCCCGACGGCGGCAGTGCCCACGGCTTCGGCGGCGCCCGGCTGGCCGTGGCTTTCCAGGAGGACCGGCTCTGCGAACACCTCAGCGCGGTCACCAATGCGGCCTTGGTGCAGGCCCATCCGGACAGGGAAGCCATCGCCGAGGCCATGCACGAGATTCTGCCCCGGCCCAGCCTCCACCAGCCGGTGCGGGAGCTCTCCGGCGGCATGCGCCGCCGGGCGGCGGTGGCCCGGGCGGTGCTGGCGGAGAGCGATGTGCTGCTGCTGGACGAGCCCTTCGCGGGCCTGGACGGGGAGAGCCGGGAGCGCACCGCCCGTTTCATCCTGAACCGGCAGAGGGGACGGCTGCTGATTTTCACCGCCCACGCCGCCGGGGAGGCGGCCCTGCTGGACGGCGCGGCGCTGTCCCTGACCACACCATAAGGAGGACAAAAATGGATACTTGGAAAAAAGTTCTCATCGGCGCGGGGAGCGTCACCGGGGCGCTGGCCGCCGCGGCGGGTGGGGCCTACTATGTGGCGTTCTACGTGCCCAGGGGCTATCAGGAGGACGTCTACCACCTGCCCACCGGGGCTCAGTACCAGCAGGACAAGGACAGAATGCTGGGCCTCATTCACGAGCTGGATGTAATCCCCTATGAGCGGATCTTCATCCGCGCCTATGACGGCACCCGGCTCTCCGCCCGGTACTACCACGTAGCGGACGGCGCGCCCCTGCAAATTCAGTTCCACGGCTACCGGGGCAGCGGCGTCCGGGACTTCTGCGGCGGCAACAAGCTGGCCCGGGAGCTGGGCCACAACACCCTGCTGGTGGACCAGCGGGCCCACGGCCACAGCGGCGGCCGCACCATCACCTTCGGCGTGAAGGAGCGGTACGACTGCCTCAGCTGGGTGGACTACGCCCTGGAGCGGTTCGGGCCCGATGTGGAGATCTATCTGGCTGGGGTGTCCATGGGGGCCGCCACGGTGTTGATGGCCGCCGAGCTGCCCCTGCCAAAGAACGTCATCGGCATTATCGCCGATAGCCCCTACACCGCGCCGGAGGCCATCATCAGGAAGGTCTGCCGGGACGTGAAGGTGCCGCCCCGGCTGGGCATGCCCCTGGTGCGGCTGGGGGCCCGACTCTACGGCCATTTCAGCCTCCGCGCCGCCAGCGCCCTGGAGGCGGTGGCCCACACGGATATCCCCATCCTCCTGATCCACGGAGAGGCGGACAGCTTCGTGCCCTGCGACATGAGCAGGGAGCTCCACGACGCCGGCGCCGGCCCCTGCTGGCTGCTGACGGTGCCCAAGGCCGGCCACGGCCTCAGCTATATCGTGGACAGCAGAGCTTACGCCCAGGCCGCGTCCAACTTCATCCGCTGGTGCCGGGAGAGGAAATAAAGCGGGAAATCCCGGCGTTTTCGACAAAAAATCACCCACGTCTGTGTGTATGATTACCATAGACGTATTTGACTTGCCAGTCTGGTTCTGTTACAATACGTTCAATAGTTCACAATGAGAACTATTTATACTAACGGTACGGGACCCCGAGCAGAGGCCCCAAACAGGAAGGACCGGCAACACAGATGAACCTGGTATTTCAGTTTTATTGCAGAACCTTTCAATTCGCGCTGCGCCTGGCCATCCCCCTGCTGCCCTACCGCAGGCCGGAGACTCTGGGCAGCGTGGAGGACATTCCGGCGGTGCTGGAGCGGGAGAAGAAGAACAGCGTCCTGGTGGTGACGGACCCCGGCGTCATGGATCTGGGGCTCACAGAGCACCTGGAGCGGACGCTGCGGGAGCATCATATCGCGTACACCGTCTACGATGGAGTGGTGCCAAACCCCACCACCGCCACGGTGGAGGAGGCCCGGGAGCGGTACTGGGCCGGGGGCTGCCGGGCGTTTATCGCCGTGGGCGGCGGCTCCAGCATAGACTGCGCCAAGGCCGCCGCCATCCGGGTGGCAAAGCCAAAGAAGCCCCTCTCCAAGTGTAAGGGCATTCTGCGGGTCCACACACGCCTGCCCTTGATCATCGCGGTGCCCACCACCGCCGGCACCGGCAGCGAGACAACCCTGGCGGCGGTGATTGTGGATGCGGAGACCCGGCACAAGTACGCCATCAACGACTTCCCCCTGATCCCCCGCTATGCGGTGCTGGATCCGGAGATGACCCTCAGCCTGCCGCCCCGGCTCACCGCTTCCACGGGCCTGGACGCCCTGACCCACGCGGTGGAGGCCTACATCGGCCGCTCCACCACCAGGGACACCCGGGAGGATGCCCTGGAGGCGGTCCGGCTCATTTTCGCGAACCTGGACCGGGCCTATACCGACGGCAGCGACATAGACGCCCGTCGGAACATGCTCACCGCCGCCTACCGGGCGGGGTGCGCGTTCACCAAATCCTACGTGGGCTACGTCCACGCCCTGGCCCACGCCCTGGGCGGCCAGTACAACGTGCCCCACGGCCACACCAACGCGGTGATCCTGCCCCTGGTGCTGGAGGCCTACGGCCCCGCCATCCACAGGAAGCTGAAGGACCTGGCGGTGGCGGCGGGGCTGGCGGGGGAAAACGCCCCGGCGGCGGAGGCGGCGAACACCTTTATCCAGGCCATCAAGGACATGAAACATCATTTCGGCATCGGCGGCACCATTCCGGAATTGAGGCGGGAGGACATCCCCAAGCTGGCCCGCTACGCCGCCCGGGAGGCCAACCCCCTCTACCCGGTGCCGGTGCTGATGGACGAGAAGACCCTGGAGGGGCTGTTTACACAGCTGTTGGAGGAGTAGAAGATGACAGAGACAGAGATTCAAAAGATAGTGGAGGGCCAGCGGGTGTACTTCCGCAGCGGGGCCACCTTGGCGGTGGAGCCACGGCTGTCTGTACTGGACTCCCTGCGAAGCGCCATCCGAAGGCGGGAGGCGGATATCCACGCCGCCCTGGCGGCAGATCTGGGCAAGAGCGCCTTTGAGGGCTACATGTGCGAAACCGGCATGGTGCTCAGCGAGCTGAGCTATATGCGAAAGCACGCCCGCGCTTTTGCCCGGGAGCGCACCGTGCCCACACCCCTGGCACAGTTCCACTCCAGAAGCTATGTGAAGCCCTCGCCCTACGGCGTGGCGCTGATCATGAGTCCCTGGAACTACCCGTTCCTGCTGACCATGGAGCCCCTTATCGATGCCATCGCCGCGGGGAACACCGCCGTGGTGAAGCCCAGCGCCTACTCGCCCCACACCAGCCGGGTGGTGGCGGAGATCATCGCGGAGTGCTTTGGCCCCCAGTATGTGGCCGCTGTCACCGGCGGCAGGGCGGAGAACACCGCTCTCCTGGGCCAGCACTTCGACTGCATCTTCTTCACCGGCAGTCAGACCGTGGGGCGGGAGGTCATGGCCCGGGCCTCGGAGCACCTGACGCCGGTCATCCTGGAGCTGGGGGGCAAGAGCCCCTGTATTGTGGAGAAAACCGCCAACCTCCGTCTGGCGGCCAAGCGCATTGCCTTCGGCAAGTACCTCAACTGCGGCCAGACCTGCGTGGCCCCGGACTACATCCTCTGCGACAGCGCAGTGAAGGACCGGCTGGTAGAGGAACTGAAAAAGCAGATCCGGAAGCAGTTCGGGGAGCGCCCCCTGGAGAACCCCAACTACGGCAGAATCGTCAATGACAAGCACTTTGACCGGCTGATGGGCCTCCTGGACCGGGAGAAAGTGGTCTATGGCGGCGAGTCCTGCCGGCCCATGCTCCAGATTGAGCCCACCGTCCTGGACAACGTCTCCTGGGACGACGCCGTTATGGGCCAGGAGATCTTCGGCCCCATCCTGCCCATCCTCACCTATGAGCGGCTGGAGGACGCGGTGGAGACGGTAAACGCCCGGCCCCGCCCCCTGGCCCTGTACCTCTTCACCGGCAGCAGGGCGGCGGCAAAGGAGGTCATGTCCCGGTGCTCCTTCGGCGGCGGGTGCGTCAACGACGTGGTGATCCACCTGGCCACCAGCTCCATGCCCTTCGGCGGCGTGGGGGAGAGCGGCATGGGGGCCTACCACGGCAAGGCGGGCTTCGACGCCTTTACCCACGACAAGAGCATTGTGGACAAGAAGACCTGGATCGACCTGCCCATGCGGTACCAGCCCTACCGCAAGGCCAGCGAGCGGCTGATCCGCCTGTTTTTGCGGTAAGGAGGGACGGGATATGTTCTGGCAGAAGAAGAAAAAGGTGACACCCTACGACAAGACCGCGAAATTTCCGGTGATCCGATCCAGCATCTGCACCGGGGAGCAGGTGGCCGGGTTCAAGGACAGAGAATCCGGGCAGTTCACCGAGGTGATGCTCCTGCGGAACGAGGCGGATCTGCGGGAGTTTATGGAGACCTACGCCATAGAGGAGGACGAGATCCGACGGGAGTGGTGATACGTGCACCCCGGTTTTGGGCGGCGGCAGCACGGAGG
Source organism: uncultured Oscillospiraceae bacterium (assembly GCA_947630395.1). Classification (GTDB taxonomy): domain Bacteria; phylum Bacillota; class Clostridia; order Oscillospirales; family Oscillospiraceae; genus Pelethomonas. Next base: position 6,214 of record CANRHK010000017.1, on the reverse strand, counting down.
GATATATCATGGTGAGAAAAGGATTTGTTTGCTTGTTGACGGCGCTGTGCCTGTTGCTGTGCGCCTGCCGGGAGAAGAGCGTGGAGACGGACTGGACGGCCCTGCAGATGACGGCAGCCATCGCCGCAGAGCAGGAGGCCCTCGGCGACGCCCACTGGCTGCGCTATGGCGAGGAGGGCTTTGATCAGTATCTGGAGACCGTCTATCAGCTCTCCCCGGAGCTGGTGAAGGACGGCACCATCGCCGCCGCCGGCGGTGCCCAGGCCAGCGAGACGGCGGTGCTGGTCCTCCGGGACGCGGACAGCGCCAGGGAGGCCAGGGAGGCCCTGGAGGCCTACATAGATGCCCGGGAGGGTGACTTCACCGGCTATGTGCCGGAGGAGGCGGCCCTTGTGGCGGACAGCCGGGTGGAGGTGATCGGCCGGTACGCGGCCCTGCTGATCTGCGCCGACGCTGACAAGGCCCTGGAGACCTTCCAACACTGCTTTGACGGCACGCCCCCCACGGGCCAAACGCCGGACGTGGGAGATTCCCCCACGGACAACACCACGGATCCCTCGGTCCAGGGGGACGCCGGGGGCGATTACGACCACGACGCGGTGCTGGCCGCCTGGCGCGGCGGCGACGCCTCCGGCCTGACAGGCAAAAATCTGGCGGTGCTGGAGAAGTGCAAGGAGGTCGTCGGCGAGGTGATTACCGGCGGCATGACCCCCTGTGAGAAGGAGCTGGCCATCCACGACTGGATGATCGACTGGGCGGAGTACGACCCCGGCGAGCTGGACAACGCATGGACGGCGCCCAACCCGGACAACGACAACCCCTACGGATTCTTCACCGGCAAGGTGGGCATCTGCCTGGGCTACACCCGCACCTTCCAGCTCTTCATGGACATGCTGGACATTGAGTGCCTTACCGTGGAGGGCAGCGCCTACAGCGGCACGGAGGACCACGCATGGAACCTGGTGCGGCTGGACGGGGAGTGGTACGCGGTAGACTGCACCTGGGACGACCCGGTGTACGATTACATCCCGGATGAGGAGACCCTCCGCTGGTTCGGCCACCTGTACTTCAACGTCACCAGCGATTTCCTCCGGGGGAGCGACCACCAGTGGGACGGGAGCGCCGTGCCGGAGGCTGCGGGGACCAAATACGCCTGGAAGGAATGAAAAAATCCCCGCCCGTACACAGCGGGCGGGGAAATGATCCCGGATATACTGCGGAGGCGTCACGCCTCCGCTTTTTTCAGCGCGTCCGCCAGCCGTGCAAACTCCTCCAGGCCCAGGGCCTCGCCCCGGACGGTGGGGGGAAGGCCGCAGTCCGCGACGGCCCCGGCGACGGCCTCCTTCCCCAGACCGCCGAAAGCGGTCATGAGGCTGTTGACCAGGGTTTTGCGCCGCAGGGCAAAGGCGGCCCGAACCACCCGGAAGAGGTATTCCTCCCCGCACGCCGGCGTCACCGGCGGCGTCCCCCGCACCCGGCAGCGGACCACGGCGGAGGTCACCTTGGGCGCGGGCAGGAAGCAGGAGGGGGACACATCAAAGAGCACCGCCGGCTCCGTGTGGTACTGCATGTACACCGAAAAAGCGCCGTAGTCCGCAGTGCCCGGCCTCGCGGAGATGCGCTGGGCCACCTCTTTCTGCACCATGACGGTGAGGCAGGCGAAGCGCCTGGCCTCCAGCAGGACGGTGAGGAGATGTGTGGAGATGTTGTAGGGCAGGTTGGCGCAGACCATGGGGGTCAACCCCGGAAAAGACTGATCCGCCAGGACTGCCAGATCCAGCTTCATAGCGTCACCGTGGATCAGGGTGAAGTTCTCCGCCCCGGCCATGGTCTCCTCCAGCACCGGCAGCAAAGCCCGGTCCAGCTCCACGGACACCACCCAGCCGGCAAGTTTACATAATTCCTGCGTCAGCACCCCCACGCCGGGGCCGATCTCCAGTACGCCGCTGTTGCTGTCCGCGCCGCTCTCAGCGGCGATCCGGCGGGGCACCCAGTCGGCAATGAGGAAATTCTGCCCCATGGACTTGGAGAAGCGGAAGCCGTGCCGGCCCAGCAGCTGGCGCAGCGTTTCAATGTTGCAGAGATCCATCGGCGGTCCCTCCGTTGCAAGTGGATGGAAGCAGTATAGCACAACTTCCGCCCGGACGTGGGCGGAAGTTGCCGGACGGAGGCGAAAAAACCGGCGGAGGCCGCCCACAGGCAGCCTCCGCCGGTTTTTTCACAGGTGATCAGTCCAGAATGTAGACCGTGCAGGTCCGTCGGCCGAACTGGATGCAGTCGTTGTAGGTGTCCATGTAGAGATCGATGACGCCCCGGCCTACGCCGGTGTCCTCGGCCACGGCGAAGCCATAAACATACTTGCCGTCGTTGGAGACCACATAGACCTTGGTGCCCAGGGGAAGATCCTTGCGGTTCACGGCCACCACGCCCACGTGGACGGGGGTGCCGCTGGCGGTGATAGTGCCCACCTTGCCCTCGTACTTGGTGTAGGCGGTGCCGGTCATGGTCCTGGCCTCCCGGAAAGTCAGGGTGCCGCCGCTCGCCAGCGTGATGACGCCGGTGCCGTCATCGTTCTTGGTGATGCCGGCCACGGGCTCAGCGTTGTCGGGGAAGCTCACCATGGTGCCCCGCTCAATGATAGTGGGCACCGGAGCGGTATCCACCATGTCAATGAGCTGGCGGACGGTCTCCTCGCCGTCCTGGAAGATGATCTCGTAGATCTCGGTGTACTCGCCGTCCTTGCCCTCCTGGGCCACTACCTCCTGGCCGGCGGGGATGCGGGCGCTGTCCCGGTAGATGGTCTCGTGCTCTGTCACACGGGAGATGTGCTCATAGAAGGTGAACTCGGAATCAACAGAGATCTCCATAGCGCCGTCCGCATTGGAGATGGCCGCCATCTCCAGGGGACTGGGGTGGATGCCCATGCGGGAGAAGAGGGCGTCCACCGTCTCGCTCCTGGTGATGTCAGAGAAATCCCGGCCCTGGTAGTGGACGGTGACGTCCAGACCGGCGGTGAGGAGCATGTCGCTGCCCGGCTCCCGGGAGAGCAGTTCGTCGGAGCCGTCGGTGAGGAACACGTCCGAGGTCAGCTCGTCCACATGGACATAGTCGCTGTCGCTGACCACATACAGGGCCTCCGCATCGGCGGGGCCGGGGAGAACGCTGAGCGTCAGGAGAAGAAGCGCCGGGAAGACGGCCAGGACGGCCAGGTGCCTGACACGCGCCAGGCGGCGTCTATTTTTTTCAGACATATTTGCTACCTCCAGTGATTTTCAGGCGGAGTCAGGCGGACCGCGGCGGCCCGGCCGGGGACTCCCGTTTCGTGGAAGGCCTCCCAATTTTCCCGCCCCTCCTAGGATATGCAGCGGGGTTGTAACTTTTGTTACTAATTTGAAACTTTTTTGTAGTATAGCCGAAAAAGTTCTATTTGTCAAGGCTTTTTGGATTTTCTCTACTCTAAGTTGACATAAAAGAAGAATTTTTTACTTATGACGGGGAAAAAACTGCCTGTCCGACAGGAGGAAAGTTACAAAGGCAGTTACAAAGCGGCGCGAAGAATTACAAAAGGTTACAGTCGAAAGGCCGCAAAAAAGCCCGCCCGGCGTCCGGGCGGGCAAGGCGTTTATTCCTCTGGTTCTGCGGCCTTTTTCTCAGCGCGCAGTTCTTCGTAGACCTCCGCCAGGAGACGGCGGTCCTGCTTGGTTGACATAAAATCGGACTCCCGGAACATGTCCGGCCGCCGGCGGAGGGTCCGCAGCATGGACTGCTTCCGCCGCCACCGGGCCACGTTGGCGTGGTGGCCGGAGAGAAGGACCTCGGGCACCTTCCGGCCGTGCCACTCCTCCGGGCGGCTGTACTGGGGGTACTCCAGAAGCCCGTTCCAGTGGCTCTCCTCCTCGTAGCAGGCGGGCTCGGGCAGGACCCCTGGCACCATCCGGCACACCGCGTCCGCCACCGCCATGGCGGGGATCTCCCCGCCCGTGAGGACGAAGTCCCCCATGGAGATCTCCTCGTCCACGCACTCCTCGATGAACCGCTCATCCACGCCCTCGTAGTGGCCGCAGACCAGGATCAGGTGGTCGTAGTCCGCCAAAAGCTGGCGGGCCTTGGCCTGGGTGAAGGTCTCGCCGCAGGGGGACATGTAGATGGTCCGGGTTTTATCGGTGCCGAAGTTTTCCTTGATATAGGCCCAGCAGCGGTAGAGGGGATCGGCCTGCATGACCGCCCCCCGGCCGCCGCCGTAGGGGTAGTCGTCCACCTGCTTCTGCTTGTTCGTCGTAAAATCGCGGATCTGGTGGGCCTCGATGCGGATGTAGCCCCGCTCCTGGGCCCGGCCCAGGATGGACTCGTTCATCATGTCCCCCACCGTCTCGTCAAACAGCGTCATAATGTCAATTCTCATTGGTGCCCATCCCCTCCCACACGTGGATGTCTATAGTGCCCCCGGCCAGGTCAACGCCCGCGACGAAGGCCGGTACGGCGGGGATCAGATACTCGTCGGTCCCGCCACGGACGGCGTAGATCTTGTGGGCGGGGTAGGTGAGGACCTCCTCCACCTTGCCCAGCGTCTCGCCGGTGGCGGCGTCCCGGGCGGTGAGGCCCACCAGCTCCTCGTCCAGATATTTCCCCTCCGGCAGGCGGAGATCTGCCCGACGGACGGTGACGGGTTTGTTTTTCAGGGCCAGGGCGGCGTCCATGTCGTCCACGCCCTTTAATTTTGCCAGCAGGCAGCCCTTGTGGACCCGGCCGGCGGCGACTTCATAGGCCGTGCCGCCGATGGTCAGCGCTTTGACGGGAAGCAGGGCCTCCGCCTCCAGGCCCCGGGGCAACACCTTGATTTCCCCCCGGACGCCGTGGGTGTTCGCCACCGTCCCGGCGGCCACAAATTCCAATTCCATATGGTTTTTCTCCTTCGGAGATGGGATGTTTAGGATATTATACTATATTGTCCGAAAAAGGGCAAGGGGCAGAGCCATGGTCAGGTTTGTTGAGATTTTTCCGATAAGGCGGTTGTCAACCATACCCAATTGTGCTATAATAAACTGCCAAAAAAGAAAAGACCGCTTTTTCAGCGGTTCCTATAACAAAGGAGCTTTACCATGGAAGAAAAGAAAGTAATGCTGTCGGGCATTCAGCCCAGCGGCGCGCTGCATCTGGGAAACTATCTGGGTCCCCTCCGGCACTGGCCGAAGATGATCGAGGACTTTGACTGCTACTTTTTTATGGCCGACCTGCACACCATCACGGTGCGGCAGGACCCGGCGGCCCTGCGCAAGCAGACCATGACCCTGCTGGCCAACTATATCGCCTGCGGCCTGGATCCGGAAAAGTGCGCCCTGTTCATCCAGTCCCACGTCCACCAGCACGCCGAGCTGGGCTGGGTGCTGAACTGCTACGCCATGTTCGGTGAGCTGAGCCGCATGACCCAGTTCAAGGACAAGTCCGCCAAGCACCAGGAGAACGTCAACGGCGGCCTCTTCACCTACCCCTGCCTGATGGCGGCGGACATTCTGCTCTACCAGCCGGACTATGTGCCCGTAGGGGAGGACCAGCGGCAGCATGTGGAGCTGTGCCGCAATATCGTCCAGCGGTTCAATGGCATTTACGGCGACGTGTTCAAGATGCCGGAACCCTATATCGCCAAGGTGGGCGCCCGCATCATGAGCCTGAACGCCCCGGAAAGCAAAATGTCCAAATCCCAGCCGGACGGCTGCGTGTTCCTGATGGACAGGCCAGAGGATATCGCCCGCAAGTTCAAGCGGGCGGTGACCGACAGCGACACCGAGCACTGCGTCCGCTACGACCCGGAACACAAGCCCGGTGTCAGCAACCTCATGACCATCTACGCCTCCGTCACCGGCAAGAGCTATGAGGAAATTGAAAAGGAGTTCGACGGCTGCGGCTACGGCAAGTTTAAGCCCGCCGTGGGCGAGGCGGTCATCGAGACCCTGCGGCCCATCCGAGAGGAGAGCGAGCGCCTTCTGAAGGACAAGGCCTACCTGGAGAGCGTCTACCGCGCCGGCGCGGAAAAAGCCTCCTATGTGGCGGAGAAGACCCTGCGGAAGGTCTATAAGAAGGTCGGCTTTGTGGCCAGGTAAGAGGGGGTTCAATCAGATTATGAGTACCCTCCACGCGCTCGCCGCGGATGTTGTGATCACCAGTCCTGCCGCCATGCTTGATCGGGCCAGCGCGGTCACCGTGATTGCGGCCCTGG
>CANRHK010000016.1 GCA_947630395.1 uncultured Oscillospiraceae bacterium | reverse complement strand
GGAAATCCGGAGTGCAGGAAGCGCTCATATCTCTCTTGGGAGTTGATCCGCGCCAGGCACTGCCGGAAGTTTTCCAGCGCGTACACCGGGTCCGCCTCCTCCAGAATCAGATGATAGAGGAACTGCTTCTCCCTGTCCGGCCTTTCAAAAAACCGGCGCACGGATATCTGGGGGTCGGCCAGCATGATCAGCACGTGGCCGGGCCCGGCTACGGCCCGCAGCGTTTCAACGGAGATGTTCGTATCCACAAAAACCGGCTTTTCCTGGGCGCTCAGATCCTCCAGGATGCGCAGCTCCAGTGTTTCGCACTCCCGGGAGGTTCTGTTCACCCACGCCTCGTATTCCTCCGGGGTCCTCCGGATGAAGTCGTGCCAGTCCTCCAGATCCCTGGTGTAGGTCAGGCCGGGGAACTCCTCTTTGTTCAGCTGGGGCAGAAGCCGGTTGTGGTAGTTTTCTTCACAGGCGATGCCGCCGTGCTTCTCCGCCAGCAGCTTCACCATGGTTGATTTGCCGGCATAGGCGGTGCCGTTGATAAAATACATATTGTGGAATTTCATGACAGGACCTCCAGCTTGGCCCGGAAGGAGATAGACCGGGGGGTGGCCATGGTGTCGAACTGGATGAGATGGGCGGCCTTGTCCAGGTCCGCGTCCAGGACGGTGCCCTCGCCAAAGACCATGTGCCGCACCCGGGTGCCGGCGGCCAGGGCCGCCGGGGCCAGGTCCTCCGGCAGGAAGCGGGTGGTGACCTCAATGTACTCCCGGGCCTCCTTGATAAGCCCCTCCCGGGGCGGGGCGGTGTGCTCCAGGGCGGAGGGGGCGATATCCAGCAGGAAGCGGGAGGGGTAGCGGGGGGAACCGTCGAGGCTTCGGCCCTCGGCCTCGGAGAGGAACAGCCGCTTCTCCGCCCGGGTCATGGCTACAAAGGCCAGCCGCCGCTCCTCCTCCATTTTCAGCAGCGTGTTGGTGCGCTTGGAGGGGAAGATCCCCTCGTTCAGGCCGCAGAGGAACACATAGGGGAACTCCAGGCCCTTGGCTGCGTGGACGGTCATCAGCTTCACCCTGTCCCCCTTCTCCCCGGCGTCGGCGTTGGTGAACAGGGCCACGTGGGCCAGGTAGTGCTCCAGGGTGCTCTCCTCGCCGCAGGTAGTCTCGTACTCGTACACCGACTGCTTCAACTCCGCCAAGTTATCCAGCCGCTCCTGGGCCCCCTCGGTGCGGAGCATCCGCTCGTAGCCGCTCTCGTTCAAAATGGCGGAGAGGACCTCGGAGATGGGGCGGCCGGGGTAGGAGGCGGTGAAGGTGTCAATAAGATTTAAAAAGCTGGCGGCCTTGGTGCCTTTGAAAATCGGGTCGTCCAGGGTCTGGCGGAGGGCGGTGTAGAGGGAGCAGCGATGGGCCCCGGCGTACTCCTGTAAGAATTTCATCCGGCGCTGGCCCAGGTTCCGCTTGGGCTGGTTGGCCACCCGGGCGAAGGACAGATCGTCCTGGTAGGCGATGAGGCGCAGATAGCTGAGGGCGTCCTTGATCTCCATGCGGCCGAAGAACTGGACGCCGCTGTAGATGGCATAGGGTATCTTCTCCCGGAGGAAGGCCTCCTCAATGGGCCGGGTGATGTAGTGGGCCCGGTAGAGGACGGTCATGTCCCGGTAGGGCGTGCCCTTTTCGTGGAGAGCCTGGATCGTTTCCGCCAGCCAGGACGCCTCCGCGTTGGCGCTCTGGGCGTGGTGGCACAACACCCGCTCCCCGTCCGGCAGGGTGGGGATCAGATTCTTCTGAATGCGATACTTATTTCGGGCGATCAGGGAGTTCACCGCCTCCAGGATCTGGGGGGTGGACCGGTAGTTCTGCATCATCATGATGGTGCGGGTGCCGGGAAATTGCCGGTCAAACTCCAGCAGATACTTCACGTTGGCCCCCCGCCAGGTGTAGATGGTCTGGTCCGGGTCCCCTACGATGAAGAGGTTCTTGTGGTAGCCGCAGAGGACCGTCATCAGCTCATATTGAATGGCATCGATGTCCTGAAACTCGTCCACCATGATGTACTCCAGCCGCTCCTGCCACTTCCGCTTGATGGACTCGTTGGTGGAGAAGATGTAGAGGGAGAACTTGATCAGGTCGTTGTAGTCCAGGCCGAAGCACTTCTTCTCCTGGTATAGGTAGCCGTAGAAGATGATATCCTGGGTGGAGGCTGCCCTGTCGTACTTCTCCTTCAGCTGGTCCAGGGACATGGCGATCATGTCCTGGTAGTAGTCCGGCCTCTTGAACAGCTTCTGGATCTCGATCATGTCCCGGGCGTTGGAGAAGGTCATGTCCCGCAGCGTCAGGCCCCGCTCCTCGTAGATGATCCGCAGCATGGCGTCGATATCCGAGTTGTCCAGCACCAGGAAGCTCTTGGGGTACTGGACCGCGTAGCTGTCCTCCTGCAAAACGGAAACGCAGAAGGAGTGGAAGGTGCAGATATAGCCGGTGTCGTTGTCGCCGGTGAGGTTGTGGATCCGCTGGCGCATCTCGTTGGCGGCTTTATTGGTAAATGTCACGCAGAGGATGTTGCCGGGGAGGATGCCCACCTCGTTCACCAGGAAGGCGAAGCGGTGGGACAGGGCCCGGGTCTTGCCGGACCCCGCCCCGGCGATGACCCGGATGAAGCCCTCGGTGGCGGTCACCGCCTCCAATTGGGCGGGATTCAGGTTGTCCAAAATATCCGGCATGGCGGCCCCTCCTCTCCCCTGGGCGATGGGCTCACAGGGCGGTGTAGTCGATTTTTCTGTCCTTGAAGTAGTATTCCCTATCGCGCTCGCCAATTTCACGCAGCACACGGCAGGGGTTGCCTACCGCCACCACATTCGCTGGCAGATCTTTGGTGACCACGCTGCCCGCGCCTACCACGGTGTTATCCCCGATGGTGACGCCCGGCAGCACAATCACCCCCGCCCCCAGCCAGCAGTTTTTGCCGATGCGGACCGGGATGTTGAACTGGTAGCCCTCCTCCCGCAGTTCCGGCAGCAGGGGGTGGCCCGCCGTGGCTACCACCACGTTGGGGCCGAACATGGTGCAGTCTCCCACGTAGATGTGGGTGTCATCCACCAGGGTCAGGTTGAAATTGGCGTACACGTCCCGGCCGAAGTGGACGTGGCGGCCGGCAAAGTTGGCGTGGAAGGGGGGCTCGATGTAGCAGCCCTCCCCGATCTCCGCGAACATCTCCCGAAGCAGGGCCTCCCGCTTCTCCGACTCTCCGGGACGGGTCTGGTTGAAGTCGTACAGCTTCTCCAGGCAGGCCTGCTGCTCCCGAAGCAGGTCCGGATCGCCGGGGTAGTAGATGGTGCCGCTGTGCATCTTTTCTTGAATGGTCATGAAAAAACCTCCCGGGATGGGATGTCTCGATTATAACATTTGCCGGGGAGGATCGCAAGACGCAATCCCCTCTCGACAGACGGGCCTCCGCTGTGGTATAATAGCCGCAAAGCAGCTATAAAATCAGCGACAGGAGGCGGCGCCCCAAAACGGGCGCGACAAAACCTATGGAATACAACAAACCCATCGCGGATATCGGCGTGGGCGACGAGGTGGAGGGCTTCTACGTCCTCAAGGTCGCCAACGCCAAGACCTCCAATGCCGGCAAGCCCTTTCTGGCCGCCACCCTCTCCGACAAGACCGGCAACATTGAGGCCAAGGTCTGGGACTACGCCGGGCCCGTGGGCCCCGCCGACGAGGGCAAGGTCATCAAGGTCCGGGGCCAGGTGTCCGAGTACCGGGGGGCGCTCCAGATGATCCTCTCCCGTATCCGGACGGTCCAGGCCGGGGATATCTATGACCCGGGCAATCTGGTGCCCGTGGCTCCTATCGATGCCAAGGCGGCCTGGGAGGAACTCCAGGACTATGTGAACTCCATCGACGACAAGGACTACGCCGCGGTGTGCGGGAAGTTGTTGGACCAGTACGGCGCTCGCTTCCGCACTCTCCCAGGCGGCAAGTCCATGCACCACAGCTTCCTCTACGGCCTGCTGATGCACACCCTCAATATGGTGCGGACGGCGGACTTTTTGGCGGATCTGTACGCGGAGACCGTGGACAGGGACCTGCTGCTGGCGGGCACCGTGCTCCACGACGTGGCCAAGTGCGACGAGTTTACCACCTCCGATCTGGGGCTGGTGACGGAGTACTCCGTGAAGGGCCAGCTGTTGGGCCACCTGATGATGGGGGCCGAGGCGGTGGCCGCCGCCGCCAGGGAGCTGGAGATCCCGGAGGAGAAGTCCGTGCTGCTCCAGCACATGCTCCTGTCCCACCATGGGGATCCCCAGTTCGGCGCGGCGGTGCTGCCCATGTGCGCGGAGAGCGAGCTGCTGAGCCTCATTGACCTCGTTGACAGCCGGATGGAGATCTACCGGGAGAACCTGACGGAGACGCCGGAGGGGCAGTTCAGCAAGCGGCTGTTGGCGCTGGATAAGAAGATCTACAACCACGGATGGGGGGAGAGCGGCAGATGAAGCTCATCTCTTGGAACGTCAACGGCCTGCGGGCCTGCCTGAAAAAGGGCTTTTCCGACTTCGTGGCCCAGGCCCGGCCCGATGTACTCTGCCTCCAGGAGACCAAGCTCCAGGCCGGACAGCTGGAGCTGGACCTGCCGGGCTACCGGCAGTACTGGAATTACGCGGAGAAGAAGGGCTACTCCGGCACCGCCGTGTTTACCAGGGGTGAGCCGCTTTCCGTGGCCTATGGATTTGGGGACGATATCCACAACCATGAGGGCCGGGTCATCACCGCCGAGTATCCCGACTTCTATCTGGTGTGCTGCTACACCCCCAACGCCCAGGACGGGCTCAAGCGCATTGACTACAGGATGCGGTGGGAGGACGACTTCCGGGGGTATCTGCTGGAGTTGGATAAGACAAAGCCGGTGGTGCTCTGCGGGGATCTGAACGTGGCCCATGAGGAGATCGACCTGAAGAACCCTGGGCCCAACCGGGGGAACGCCGGCTTCTCCGATCAGGAGCGGGGGAAGATGACAGAACTGCTGTCCGCCGGGTTCGTGGACACCTTCCGGGCGCTGTACCCGGACAAAACCGGGGCCTACAGCTGGTGGAGCTACCGCTTCAACGCCAGAGCCAACAACGCCGGATGGCGGATTGACTACTTCATTGTGTCCCAGCGGCTGCGGGAGCGGGTCGCCGGGGCGGAGATTTTGAGCGGCGTCTACGGCAGCGACCACTGCCCGGTGGCGCTGGAGCTGCAATAAGAACCTGTATTCACAGGCGTCCCACGCCGCCTATGAATGCGGGTTCTAAAGGAACAACAGCAGGGCCGGGGGCATATGCCCCCGGCCTTGCTCCGAAAAAAGGCAACAAAAAGCCGCCCGGGTGGGCGGCGTTTCTGTTGTACTGGCGGCAGGATCAACCGACCTGATTCAGCTTCAAGGTCATGGCGCTCTTCTTGTGAGCGGCATTGTTCTTGTGCAGAATGCCCTTGGCGGCAGCCTTGTCCACGGCCTTCACCGCGACCTTGTAAGCGCCCTCGGCCTCGGTGCGATTGCCATCGGCGGCAGCGGCCTCAAACTTCTTCACGGCGGTCTTCATCGCGGACCTCTCGGACTTATTGCGGGCATTGCGGGCCTCAGCTACCAGCACGCGCTTCTTAGCGGACTTGATATTCGGCAAACCAAACACCTCCTCCAATGGGTACTATGGGGGGACAGTCGCCACCCCACGCAGAAATGTATTTTACCACGGTTCCCAGGAAATTGCAAGGAGTTTTTTCAATTTTCCCTTACTTTTTTCACATAAAATTCCCGCCCCCGCCGCAAAATACAGAAAACACCATATTTTGTGGTGATGGAAGGGAGATATCACAACGTATGCGGAACATTCGCACCGATCTGGCCGACGAGGCCCACAAGCTGTGGCGGGAGAGCGCCGGGGAGACTACGGAGCTTCCCGGCGTGAAGGCCCGGGAGGAGCGGCTGGAGGGCTTTCCCCTCACGCGGGTGGAGATTCTGGACGAGGAGGGGGCGGAGGCTGTAGGCAAGCCGGTGGGCGTCTACTGCACCTTGGACGTGTCGGGCTGGTGGCGGCATGAACCGGAGGCGTTTGATCGGGCGGTCCGGGCCGTGGCGGCCCTGCTGGAGCCCCTGTTGCCGGAGGAGGGGCCGGTATTGGCCGCTGGGCTGGGCAACCGGGCCATGACGCCGGACGCCCTGGGGCCGCTGGCCCTGGAGCATCTGCTGATCACCCGTCACCTGGGGGAGGTGCTGCCGGATTTCCGGCCCGTGGCGGGGCTGGGGGCCGGGGTGCTGGGCACCACTGGATTGGAGGTGGCCGAGTGGCTCCAGGGGGCGGCGGAGCATGTGCGGCCCGCGGCGGTGGTGCTCATCGACGCCCTGGCGGCCCGGGGGCTGGACCGGCTCTGCAACACCATCCAGGTCTCCGACGCGGGCCTCATCCCCGGCAGCGGGGTGGGCAACCACCGGATGGCCCTGAACCGGGAGAACCTGGGCGCGCCGGTGCTCTCCCTGGGGGTGCCCACGGTGGCGGACTGCGAGACCGTGGCCAGGGACGTGCTGGCCCAGGCCGGGCGGGAGGACGGCGACAGCCTCCTCCGGGGCCAGGGCCGGGGGATGTTCGTGACCCCGGACAGCATCGACGCCAAGATCCGGGATCTGGCGAAGCTGGTGGGCTACGGGCTGAATCTGGCCCTCCAGCCGGGGCTGGAGGTGGAGGATCTGGAGGCGCTGCTGGCCTAGGGCTGAATTTTCCGATCCAGAATCTCTATCATATCGGCCACGGCCCCGTCCACGCAGTGGCCTACCACCGTGGCCCCGGAGGACAGCACCTCGGGGATGGAATTGGAGGGGACAAAGGCCCGGTCGGCGGCCTGGAGCATGGGGAGGTCGTTGGCCTGGTCCCCGGCGCAGTAGAGGCGGTTGCAGCCGCAGATGTCCTTCAGCCGCTTGGCCATCTCCCCCTTGTTGGCGCCGGCCACGGTCATCTCCAGCAGGTTGTCGGCGGAGTAGATCAGCTCGTATTCCCGGCCCCAGCCCTCCTCCAGCATGAGGGTCCTGGCTGCGGCCAGATCCGCCTTATCCCCCACAAAGAGGGCCTTGGCCAGGGGCGGGGACACGGTCTCCTCGCTGACGCGGTCGATGACCTGGAGCTCCAGCCCCGTCAGCTTGGAGTGGGCGTAGATCCAGTCCACCGGGCGCAGGGCCTGCACCAGGCGGCTCCCGTGGTAGATCTCCAGGGAGAGGCGGGGAAAGCGCCCGGCAATATGGGCCAGCCGCTCTACAGAACCCTCCGGCAGGACGGTCTTCACCACATAGCGCTCAGTCGAGAAGTCGTAGATGGCGCCGCCGTTGTCTACGATGCCGGGGGCGTTCATGGGTACAAGCTTCGCCTGCTGCAAGAAAGCCCCCAGGGCCCGGCCGGTGGCCACGGCGAAGCGTCCCCCCTCCCTCATCCAGTAGCGGATGGCCTCCAGGTTTCTCGGGTGGATGGGAGGCGGGCTTTTGGCCCCGCTGGCCAGAACGCCGGTGAATTGCAGGGTGTTGTCGTAGTCGCTGAGAAACAGTAAACTGTCAAATTTTCCCATAGGTCCCTCCGGAGGCGGTTTTTTCTTCCTCTACTATACGACATTTTGGGCTGATTTGCAATGGGGGGCTGGCCTCATACCCTGGCTTTGGGGGGCTTCCAGCCCCCTGGCCCCTGGGCTACTTTTTGTGCGGACAAAAAGTAGCCAAAAAGCCGCCCGGGGATTTCACCCCCGGGGCCCCCAATGTTTTGATTATTTTTGCGCTCGACCTTTAGTCTGTCCGGTCTAAACCGCGCCGGGTCCCGTATATGAGGCGAAGCGGCTCTTTTAGGACTGCTGTACGGACATGTCTATGCGGCGCCCAGTCCGCCCGGAGGGCGGACCTTCGCATTGGGTTCGTTGTACGTTTTTTGCGTTGTCCGACTGCTGTCTGCTCCGTTCCACTCCGCAAAAGAAACTTGTTTCGTCACGCACCCCCGTAGGGACGGATGTCCCCATCCGCCCGCCGCAGAATGCGGCATGACAGAAAAACGGGCCGGTGAGGACACCAGCCACTACGAACGCACACCCTCTCACATATGGCCAAATTCCCCGGAAAGTTGTACGGAAACGTACAACTTTTTTGCCTTTTGTGGGAAAGTATAGAGGAATCTTTCTCACAGGAGGCCATTCTACCATGAAGCAATTTACGGAATATCTGCGCGTGAATGAAAAATCCCCCGCCACGGTGGAGAAGTACCGGCGGGAGGTCAGAGAGTTTTTATCTTGGCTGGGGGATCGGAAATTGACGGCGGAGGCCCTACGGGACTACAAAGAGGCCCTGATTGAAAAGCGGGCCCCCGCCGGGGTCAACGGGGCTGTGGCGGCGCTGAACGCCTGGCTGGATTTCCTGGGTAAACCGGAATACAGGCTGAAAGCGGTGAAGGTCCAGCGGAAAATCTTCCGGGACGAAACAAAGGAGCTGAACCAAAACGAGTACCGCCGCCTGCTGGCGGCGGCGGAGAGGAGAGGCAATGACCGTCTCATGCTGGTGATGCAGACCATCTGCGCCACCGGCATCCGTGTGTCTGAGCTGCGGTTCATTACCGCCGAAGCCGCCCGGCTGGGCCGGGCGGAGGTGCGCAACAAGGGCAAGTCTCGGACCGTCTTCCTCCCCGTCAAGCTGCAAAAGCTGCTGCTGAAATACGCCAGAGCGAAAAAAATCGCCGCCGGGCCGATTTTCATCACCCGGAACGGCAAGCCTCTGGACAGGTCCAACATCTGGCACGACATGAAGCGGCTGTGCCAGGAGGCAAATGTAGCGGAGGGAAAGGTCTTTCCCCACAACCTCCGGCACCTGTTCGCCCGGACATTCTACGGGCTGGAGAAGGATATTGTCCGGCTGGCGGATATCCTGGGGCACTCCAGCATCAACACTACCCGTATTTATACCATGGAGTCCGGGTTTGAGCACCGGAGACAGCTGGATCGGATGAAATTGGTCATATAAAAAGAACTACCACGGAGTTACGATTCCGTGGTGTAATGCCGAGGAATCAAAAGTTCCCCATGCTTTACATATATCAGTTTACTCCCTCTTATGGCTAAACGCAAGAGGAAATATAAAAAATTGCATATCAAATAAACCGACTTTATAATCATCAATAAAATCGGCGGGAAGTTGTACATTTTCGTACAACCCATTTTGAAAAAAGAAAGAAGCCCCGCTTCTTCTGCCTATCCCCTACCACGGAATCGTAATTCGGTGGTAACTACTATACTAGGAGGAAACAGCATATGAAACAGCGAATTCTATCAGCGATGTTAGCGTTTGCAATGGTGCTAACCCTGCTGCCGGGGACAGCATTGGCGGCAAGCGGCCACCATCCGTTCACCGATGTGCCGGACGGCGCATGGTACAGCGATGCCGTGCAATACGTCTATGAACATGACATGATGGTTGGCACAAGCAGTACCAAATTTTCACCCGACAGCCCCACCTCACTGGGAATGATCGTAACCATCCTGCATCGTTTAGAGGGACTCTCCCCTGCTGCAGGAACAGCTTTTACGGACGTTTCAACAGGTCAATGGTACACGGATGCCGTGGCTTGGGCCAGTACAAATAATATTGTTAGTGGCTATGGTAACGGCAAGTTTGATCCCGATGACTCTATTACACGGGAGCAAATGGCGGTAATTCTGTACCGTTATGCCCAGTATAAGGAATACGATACGACCATTACGGGCAGCGCCGCCGTTTTCTCAGACGGGGAACAGGTCAGTGCCTATGCGGTTGATGCCGTAAATTGGGCGATTGGCGTAGGTTTGCTCCAAGGTGTGGGCAATAACATGCTTTCCCCGATCAGCGGAGCAACTCGTGCACAGGCAGCGACAATCCTGATGCGGTTCTGTGAAAACATTGCACCAACGCTTTATTTAGTCACCTTTGATTTAAACTATGCAGGAGCCGGTACATACGATGTTGTGGAAGTTGCTGACGGACAAACGGTATCTGCTCCAGCTAATCCCAGCCGAAGTGGGTACATTTTTGATGGCTGGTATACAGCAGCGTCCAGCGGCACGAGGTTCGATTTCTTAACTGCGATTACGGATGATATTACATTGTACGCAAAGTGGACCGCACAAAGCGGCGGTAGCAACGGCAGTGGCAGTAGTGACAGTGGGACTATTTATTATACGGTTACTTTTGATAGCAACGGTGGAAGCAAAGTCGCTGCGCAGAAAGTAAAGAGTGGATTTACAGCCACAGCACCAACTGATCCTACCAAGGAAGGGTACGTATTCGTTGGCTGGTATAACGATGTTGCGTTGGAGAACGCATACGATTTTAATGTCGCTGTTGTTGCGGATATGACCGTGCATGCTAAGTGGAGGGTTATCGATGAGAATAAAATGTTGTTTATAGACTCTGAGGCATACAGTTCTTTACCCGATGAAGAAAATATTGTTGAAGACGAAGAATCCGGCCTTGAGTTTGTAAACAATGAATTGATTATTCATGCGGAAATAGGCACAAATAGAAATGATGTAGTTGCACTGCTTAACTCTTTTGGTGGAGAGATTATTGGAGAAACACCTGTAACTGACACATATCAGGTTCGTTTTGCAGAGACCTATAGCTATGCAGAACTAACGGAGTTGCAAAATGACCTTGAGGCGAGTCCGTTGATTTCCTGGACATTTGCCAACCTCGTTTATAATGAAGAACCAGATTATTATCCCATTAGCGATATTGAATGGGCCAACGATTGGAATGATGGTAATCCCGCTGGGCTAAATTGGGGAGTTGAGGCAATTAATGCGCCAGGGGCATGGGAATATAAAGACGTTATGACCAACACCAGAGTTGGAGTTTATGACAACTATTTCTATCCACACAAAGATTTGTCTTATCAAAAACTTTTTAACAATACAGTAGAGCCGGATGAGGATGAGGGTCCCGAGCACGGAACACATGTCTCAGGGACCATTGCTGCGGGATTTGACAATGGCGTTGGGATATCTGGCGTGGCGCCAAAAGCTGATCTTTACGGCTTTTCTTCTGCTGCAGGAACTGGCGTACCTACAGAAGACAAGGGAAAAGCATTTGTTTTTGCTTATGAATTAGCATTGGCAATACTCATTGGTCGGGAACACTGTAAAGTTGTTAATTTTTCTCAAAATACCGGAATGTTGGAATGCTTTGCGGCATCTCATGGAAACAGAGAAGCAATTATGTATGTTACCGAACATGCCACAGAATTAGGAGCATATCTCAAGCTCTTGATTGATATTCATAAAAAAGAAGATGATTTTGTAATTTGTGTGTCTGCTGGAAATGTTAATGGTTATCAATATGTCGCAAATACATTCGCTAAATACGGTTATTCTGAATATAATGTTGATGAGCCGAATGGAACCCCAATTCAAGGCGGTGCGCAGGCAACGTATAACAATTTCCTCAGTGCTATTACCATTCCAGAAGTAAAAAGCCATATCATTGTAGTTGGAGCTTGTGGTAACAATGAAGATGGAACCTATACATATTCGGATTTCTCGAATGTAGGCAGTCGAGTGGATGTCGTTGCGCCAGGCGAAGATATATACAGCACAATAAACAATAATGGATATTACGCTTTGCCAGGTACGTCTATGGCAACACCTCATGTCGCAGGTATTGCGGCGATGCTATATGCAATCAATCCAAACTTGACTGGGGACCAGGTCAAGAAGATCATTGTGGACACCGCAACTACCGAGGTGTCTGGGTGTTCTTACAAGATGGTGAATGCCAAAAATGCTGTTGAATATGTCGCCAGACAGGTTTCTGGGCGGGTTGTCAGTGATGAAACAGGATTTCCTATATCAGGAGTAACTGTGCAACTCAACTGCGTCTTTGGCAGTAACGAAAATGATATTGGCGCGACTACTACGACAGGGATAGCTGGCAAATTCAAGCTGACTATTCCAGAGAACGCAACCGAAGTTACAGGTATCCAGTTTGAAAAGGACGGGTTTAGCAGTTACCTCTTTCCGCTGGCTGGCATAAACTTAAACTCCTCGTTTGACATTGGAACTGTCAGACTTGACCCAATTACAGTCGATCCTGTTCTGACTCCTACAATTTCTGGAACTGTAAAAGACGCTGATACAGGACTTGCTCTCGACAATGTTGATGTTTATGTCTATGATGCAGATGGTTATGAACCATTGGCTACGGGGAGCACTGGGAGCAATGGCACGTTTTCTATCACCCTTGAGAAAAATGGGACATATTGCATAAAATTCAATAAGGAGGGATATGAAGAATATGTGCTAAGCAACGTTTTGGTAACAGAAGGTACGACTTCGGTTGGCACCATCCCGCTGACTGCCTCACAGTTACCTGACGATGTAATTTATATTTCTACCCCAGAGCAGTTTGATGCCATTAGAAACGACCTGACCAGTAGCTATGCATTAGCAAATGACATTGATCTATCTTCGTATACCTCATGGAATCCTATTGGGAGTGATACTGAACCTTTTAGTGGAACTCTGGATGGTGGAGGCTATAAAATCACGGGATTAACTATCACACAAGATCCTCTTGCTCAAGAATCAGGAATTGGCTTGTTCAATACGGTTTCTGGAACCATCGAGAATCTAACCGTAGAAAATGCAGAGATTCTTGTTCAATTTGGGTCTAATATTGGTGATCTCGGCGAAAATACCTATTGGGGAATCGTGGCGGGTATGCTTACCAGCAGTGGTACTATTGACACCTGTTCCGTCAGCGGGAATATGCTTGTTGATTATGTCGGACGTATAAATGCGGGCGGTATAACTGGTGGCGGCATGGGTAACATTACGAATTGCCAAAATTCATGTGACATCAATTTCACATTATCGCTCTCAGCTAGCACTTGGGTCTACATTGGTGGTATTACAGGTCAAGAATTATATGGGGGAAAACTCACTAATTGTACAAATAGCGGGAATATTTCCTTGATTGCACGTTTAAGTGGAAGAGCGGCAGAAGAATATTTCTACTGGGGAAATACAAGTTGGATTGTTGTTGATGGTATTGGATTTGCGACCAGAGATAATTGTACCAGTACAGGTTCAGTCAGTAAAAATGTGTATATGAGATGAGAGGTTTACGCTCTTACCAATCATTATTAGAGCACCAGTATCGACTTGAGGGCTTGACGTAATTAGCGTAATTCCGAACGGCGCACTTCTATACGGGGGCAAGCCCCGTATCGTGCGCTCTGCGAGACTTAACCCGCCCTGACACCCTAATGTCAGGGCGGGTTTTCCGTCCGCTTATTGGCGGCAAAAGCGGCTCCGGGGCCAGGGGCCGGGGGAGGCCCCTCAGTGGTTGAGGATGGGGTCCCACCCCCACAAACCCCGTCCCGGCAGGAACTTGCACAAACCCCGAAATCGTGGTACGATAAATTCAACAAACCGCAAGGAGGAAAAACAATGAAACTCACCTGGTTAGGCCATTCCTGCTTTATTCTGGAGAGCGGCGGCTTCCGGGCCATCCTGGACCCCTTCCAGGGCATCCCCGGGCTGCCGGACGTGGCGGCGGAGGCCGACGCGGTCTATTGCAGCCACGGCCACCACGACCACGCCTATACCGATCGGATCACCCTCACCGCCGGCAAAACCAACCCCTTTGCGGTGGAGGAGATCGAAACCTTCCACGATGACGCGGGCGGCGCCAAGCGGGGCAAAAACACCGTCCGCCGCTTCACCGCCGGCGGCGTCACCGTGGTCCACCTGGGGGACCTGGGCCACCTGCCGACACAGGCGCAGCTGGCCGCCATCAAGCCCTGCGACGTGCTCCTGATCCCCGTAGGCGGCTATTACACCATCGACGCCAACACCGCCAAACAGACGGCGGACGCGGTGGGCGCCAGAGTGGTGGTGCCCATGCACTACCGGAGGGGCGGCGTGGGCTACGACGTCATCGGAACCGTGGACACCTTTACCGCCCTCTACCCGCCGGAGCTGGTGCGCCGCTATCCCACCAATGTTCTGACCGTAGAGAAAGACACGCCTGAGCAGGTAGCCGTGCTGTCCCTGCCCTGAGAAAGCAAAGAGCCAATTTCAGCCCCTCCGGGCCGGTTTCACCGGTCCGGAGGGGCCTCATTTTGTCCGGGCAAAACTTGCCGTCCTCCCCTTGACTTTTCCCGCCAAAGGGGCTACAATCAGACATTATTTTGATTTTTTCCGGATAGGAGGAGAGCGATATGATGGGCGTAAAGTACATATTTGTCACCGGCGGCGTGGTATCCGGCCTGGGCAAGGGCATCACGGCCGCGTCCCTGGGGCGGCTTCTCAAGCAGCGGGGCCTGCGGGTGAAGGTGCAGAAGCTGGATCCCTACCTGAACGTGGACCCGGGCACCATGAGCCCCTACCAGCACGGCGAGGTCTTCGTCACCGACGACGGGGCGGAGACGGACCTGGACCTGGGCCACTACGAGCGGTTCATCGACGAGAATCTGGACGTGAACTCCTCCGTGTCCTCCGGCAAGGTGTACTGGGACGTGCTGAACCGGGAGCGCCGGGGCGATTTTCTGGGGGGCACGGTGCAGATCATCCCCCACATCACCGGGGAGATCAAGCGCCGCATCTACATGCTGGACACCCCGGACACGGACGTGGCCATCGTGGAGATCGGCGGCACGGTGGGCGACATTGAGTCCCAGCCCTTCCTGGAGTCCATCCGCCAGGTGGCGGCGGAGCGGGGCCGGCAAAACGTGATGTTCATCCACGTGTCCCTGATTGTCTCCATCCCCGGCACCGGGGAGCTGAAAAGCAAACCCACCCAGCACTCCGCCAAGGAACTGCTGAGCCTGGGCATCCAGCCGGACGTGATTGTCTGCCGCAGCGACGCGCCGGTGCCCAAGGACATTCTGGAGAAGATCTCCCTGTTCTGCAACATCCCCGTGGACCATGCCATCCCCAACCTGACGGCGGATCTGCTCTATGAGGTGCCGCTGATGCTGGAGCGGGAGGGCCTGGCGGACGTGGTAGTCCGGCGTCTGGGCCTCATCTGCCACATGCCGGATCTCACCGAGTGGGCCACCATGGTCCATCGGGCCAAGCACCCCAAGGGCACGGTGACCATCGCCCTGGTGGGCAAGTACGTGGCCCTGCACGACGCCTATCTGTCGGTGGTGGAGGCCCTGACCCACGGCGGCATTGAGAACGATGTAAAGGTGGATATCCGCTGGGTGAACAGCGAGGATGTCACCGACGGCAGCGCCGCCGCGCTGCTGTCCGGCTGCGCCGGCATTCTGGTGCCCGGCGGCTTCGGCGACCGGGGCATTGAGGGCAAAATCTCGGCTATCAAATACGCTCGGGAGCACAAGGTGCCCTTCCTGGGCATTTGCCTGGGTATGCAGATGGCGGTGGTGGAACTGGCCCGCCACATGTGCGGCATGGCGGACGCCCACTCCAGTGAGCTCTCTCCCCACACCGCCCACCCGGTCATCGACCTGATGCCGGACCAGGTAGGGGTCACCGACAAGGGCGGCACCATGCGCCTGGGCAGCTACCCCTGCGAGCTGGCGGAGGGCACGCACGCCGCCGCGGCCTACGGCGTGTCCCACATCGACGAGCGCCACCGCCACCGCTACGAGTTCAACAACGACTACCGCCAAGCCCTGACGGAGGCCGGGCTGGTCCTGGCGGGCCAGAGCCCCGACGGGCGGCTGGTGGAGGTGGTGGAGCTGAGGGACCACCCCTGGTTCGTGGGGGTCCAGTTCCACCCCGAGCTGAAGAGCCGGCCCAACCGGGCCCACCCCCTGTTCCGGGAGTTCATCCGGGCGGCCAAGGAGAACGGGGCAGAATAGAGAAAACAGAGAAAACCGGGGACGGCTAGGCCGTCCCCGGTTTTTGGGCTTTTTAAAAAGTGATTACTTGGCCTTCCGCAGCCGGAGCTTCCTCCGCTCCACCACGGTCTGGAAGATCTCCCGCAGCTGGGCGCACTCGGCCTCCCGATCCTCCATCTGGGCCTTGGGCAGGATCCAGGCCTGGTTCTCCGCCAGGAAGAGGTAGAACGCCCCCCTGGTCTCGCACACCCGGAAGAGGCGGTCAAAGGCCAGCTTGGCCTTTTTCTTCCCCGCAACGACATGGATACCGTAGCCGTCAATGCGGATGGACTGGACATAGGACTCCTGGCCGGACCGGCGGACCCTGCCCCGGACCTGGACGATAGTGGTGACAGCCGCGGAGAGGGTCCCCACCCCGGTAACCACCAGGGCGAACCCCACCGCCACCATGGCCACCGCCATTGGCGGGCTGTCCGGCGCCAGCCGGAACATATACATCCAGACCACCAGGGCCGCCACCAAACTGAATCCCAGAATGCCCTTCCACCAGTGGCGCAGGGCCAGATACAGGTGGAAGCTCTGGATCTCCCGGAGTCCGATGGTGAAATCCCGGGCGTATGACATAGGCGTCTCCTCCTTGCAGATGTGGGGCGGGGCAATCAGCGGCAGACGAAGCTGTACCAGCCCTCGGCGCTGCCCATCTCCTCAATGGTCAGCCCCGCAGCCTCCAGCCCCCCGCGGACCTCCTCCCAGCGGGTGTCGATGATGCCGGAGCAGATGAAGATGCCGCTGGGGGCCATCAGATCCCTGACCGACGGGGCCAGGGCCAGAATCACGTCCGAGACGATGTTGGCCAGCACCATGTCGTAGCCGCCGCCCAGCTTCTCCCGCAGCCTCTCATCCGTCAGCACGTCTCCGGCCAGGACGGTGTACCGATCCCGGCCCACGCCGTTGCGTCCGGCGTTGACGTAGGCCACGTCCGCCGCCTTGTCGTCGATGTCGCAGGCCATGGCGCTGTCCGCCCCCAGCAGCAGGGCGGCGATGGAGAGGATGCCGCTGCCGCAGCCCAGATCCAGTACCCGCATACCGGGCCGGACCCGCTTCTCCAGGGCGGTGAGGCACAGGCGGGTGGTGGCGTGGCTTCCGGTACCAAAGGCCAGCCCCGGATCCAGCCGGAGAATCACCCGGCCCTTGGCCTCCGCCTTCTCCCAGTCCGGCACCACCAGCAGGCGCTCGCCGATCTCCATGGGCTTGTAGTAGGCCCGCCAGTTGTTCTCCCAGTCCGCGTCCTCCAGGCCGTCTATGGTCATGATAAGGGGGGCGTACTCCGGGTGGTCCCGCTTCAAGGCTGCCAGGGCGATGCGCACCGCCGCCACCTGTCCGAAGCCGGCGGGGTTGTCCTCCGTGTAGAAGGTGACCCGGCACTTGCCCCGCATGGAGCGGTCCAGATCCTCGTCCACGTAGTCCCAGTACTGCTCATTCTGCTCCAGAAAGCGGCGGAAATCCGCCTCGTCCTCCACCTCCAGGCTGTCGATGCCCAGATTGCTGAGCATGAGCTCCACCGGCTCCAGTCCGGCGGGGGAGGTGTCGATGTGCAGGGCCAGCCAGTTCATAGCGTTCTCCTTTTATTTGTGCTTGCCCACAAAGAACAGGGCCAGGGTGCCGGGGCCGGAGTGGTTGCCGATGACCGGGCCCACGTAGTTGATCTCCAGCCGCTTCACGGGATATTTGGCCTTGACCATTTCCGCCAAAGTGTTGGCATCCTCCTCGCAGTCGCCGTGGCTGATGAACACCACAGAGGAGTCCTCCACCAGTTCATCCATCTTGTCCACCAGGGCCTTGATGGAGGCCTTGCGGCCCCGGACGTTGGTGATGGGAATGAGGTGCCCGGCGTCGTCCACGTGGAGCACCGGCTTCATCTGGAGCATGGTGCCGAAGAGGGCCGCGGCGGAGGACACGCGGCCGCCCCGTTTCAGGTGGTTCAGGTCGTCCACGGTGAACCAGTGGCAGATGTGGTCCTTGAGCTCCTCGGCATAGGCCCGAACCTCCTCTAGGGAGCGGCCCCTGTTCTTCTCCTGGACCGCCAGATAGACCAGCAGGCCCTGGCCCAGGGAGGCGGCGCGGCTATTGACCACGGCGATGCCGCAGCCGGGGTGCTCGGAGCGAATCTCCTGGGCGGCCATGACCGCGGACTGGTAGGTGGTGGAGAGGCCCGAGGAGAAACAGATGCAGAGAATATCCTTCCCGGATTTCACAATCCCCTCCATAGCAGCCTTGTAGGTAGCCGCGTTGACGGCGGAGGTAGAGCCCAGGGTGCCGGCGCGGAGCTTGGCATAGAACGCGGCGGGATCCATATCCCGGTTGTCCGGGTAGTTATGGTACTCCTTCCCCTCCAGGATAAAGGTCAGGGGCAGCACCTGTACCCCCAGCTCCTCCACCATTTGGGCGGAGAAGTCGCAGCAGCTGTCGGTTAAAATGACATAATCGCGCATCAAAACCACTCCCTTTCTGAGAACTGTGACAACGGGCGGCGGCCCGCCGCCGGTGATCAGGCCCCACGGGGGCCATTGGGAAACCGTGACAACTTTGCAAGCATATTATACCACTTTTCAAGGGTATCGCAATAGCGGTTTATGGACAAACACCCCTGTTCACGGCACAAACTTTTCAAAGATCACCGGCACGCCGTCTCTCTCCAGGGCGTCCATGGCCTCCCGCTCCCGGACGGTCCAGGCCACCTCGTGGACGCCGTAGAGCTTCTTCATCAGCCGCAGGCTCGCGTTGCCCCTGTCCTCGTGGCGGTAGGCGATGAAGTCGGGCCGGGTCAGGAAGGTGGTCAGCAAATTCGTCATGGCAAAGTCCGCCCCGGTCCCCAACCCGGTGTGATCCCCCCGGAGGAAGTCGCAACTGAGCTGGCCCCGGATGACCTCCGGGTACTTCTTCTTCAGCCGCAGCAGGGCGGCGGGATGGAAGGACTCCACGCAGTAGGTCCCGCCCCAGGTCCTGAGGCACGCCATGGCCGCGTCCGTCAGGGCGGCGGCGTTGTTCCCCGCCACCTTCAGCTCCACCACCAGGGGGGCTTTCCCCGTAAAGAGCGGCAGCACTTCGTCCAGAAGGGGGATGATCTCCCCGCTGCCCAGCAGGGGATAGTTCTGTAGATCCTCCAGGCGGAGGTTCTCAATGACCGCGTCCTGGCCGCAGACCCGCTTCAGATTGCTGTCGTGGACCACGGCCAGATTGCCGTCGGCCATGAGATGGACGTCCAGCTCCGCGCCGAAGCCCCTCTCCGCCGCCAGACGGAAGGCGGACAGGGAGTTCTCCTGCACCCCCTCGTCCAGGTTGTGGAGGCCCCGGTGGGCGTAGCGGACATTGGCGAACCGATCCCAGCCGGGCTGATTCCGCCGGGGTGCCAGCGCCAGGCACCAGACGCCTGCCAGTCCGGCCCCCGCCGCCAGGGCGGTGCAAATCGCTTTTTTCACAGCTGATCTCCTCCCCTTAGTCATCCATGTCTGTAAAAGCGTCCAAGCCCCGCTTGGCCTCCGCCTTGACGTCGCCGTGCTTCACAAAGTGCATGGTCACGAAGCTGAGAGCCACAAACAGGGCCGCATAAGGGAACAAGGTCCAGTAGCCGATATTGCCCATGAGGGTGCCCACCAGAATCGGCGTCACCACCTGGGCGGCCATGGAGGCGGTGTAGTAGTAGCCGGTGAACTTGCCCACGTCGCTGCCCCGGCACATCTCCACCACCATAGGCAGGGAGTTGACGTTGATAGCGGCCCAGGCCAGCCCCACCACAGCGAAAGCCACATACATGATGACATTGATAGAGTCAAACACCGTCGTCAGGACGCCGCCGGCCAGGAAGCAGACGGCCAGCAGGACCACGCCGCCCATGATAGTCTTCTTCCGCCCGATTTTGGAGGCCACCACGCCGATGGGAATGTAGCTGACGATAGCCCCGGCGGTAGCCACGGTGAGGCACAGGGACGCGCCCCCCAGGCCCTCGCCCATGACCTGGCTGATGTACCGGGTGAACCAGGTAGTGACGGCATTGTAGCCCATGAACCAAAGGGCGATGGAGGCCAGCAGAAAACCCAGGCTCTTCTTTACCGGGGCGGGCAGCTCCTCATGGCCGGACCCGTCGTCCTCGGCCAGATTCCACTCCGGGTGTTTCGCCTCCAGCTCCTGGTTGGCGGCAGCCAGCTGGGGCTCCCGGATGGTGAGCAGCAGCACAATCACCGACACCGCCATGATGGCGGAGACGATGATGAAGAGGGGCTGATAGTTGACGTGGGGCAGATCCTTGACCTTGGAGGTGGGGTACATGACAGCGGCAATGATCAGGTAGATGATGCCGCCCACGGCGCCCATGAGATTGATGATGGCGTTGCCCTTACTCCGCAGGGGCTTGGGAGTCACGTCGGGCATGAGGGCCACCGCCGGGGAGCGGTAGACGCCCATAGCCACCAGCAGCAGGCCCAGCACCACCACAAAGGAGACGAACTTGAAGGGCGCAGCCTCCCTTGCGTAGCTGTTGTCCAGGACAGGGAGGAGGTTCATAAGGATGACCGCCGCCGCGGTGCCCCCCAGGATGTAGGGGGTCCGGCGGCCCAACCGCTTATTTTCCGTCCGATCGGACAGGCCGCCGAAGAAGGGCAGCAGGAACAGAGCGAGGATGTTGTCCGCCGCCATGATGGCGCCGGAAATCGTCTCGTTGAGGTGGAAGGTGTTTCCCAGGATGAGCTGCACCACGTTGTCGTACATCTGCCAGAAGGCGCAGATGGAGAGGAAGGCCAAACCCACCAGGATGGTTCTTTTGTTGTCCAGCTTTGTTGCATTCATTGTTTCTCTTCTCCTTCTCCGTTTGTGCGGTTTGTGCAGAGGGGCCTCCGGCCCCTGATTGGTCTTTGCTTTTCGTGCGTCTCTGCGCACCCTGGCCTACTTTTCCCCCGCGGGAAAAGTAGGCAAAA